>OMIJ01000216.1 GCA_900299065.1 Hyphomicrobiales bacterium | reverse complement strand
GTGTCATATCTTCGGCTCGTTGTAATGTGCGGTCCGACACGTTTGGCACGACACGCACGTTCACGTGTGCTGCGGTGACGCTTGCAGATGCAGACTTTCGGGACATCACGATTGCAGGAGCAGCAGCGCCCGCCCCTCGCCATTCTCGACATGATCAACAAAAATTATCATCTGGCCGAAGTCCTGACGCCGCCGGTCAATTTTGAAGGGCTGGATGTGCTGATGATTGCCCATCCCCACCGCCTGCCCCCGGCTGTGCTTTATGCGATTGATCAATATGCCATGTCAGGCAAGCCAGTTTTAATGTTCCTCGATCCTTTGGCAGAGACATCCCAGCCAAGCATGCGCAATCCAATGATGCCGGAATTTCCATCCTCAGACCTTGGCCCGCTTTTGCAAGCCTGGGGCATTGAAATGGCCGATGACAAAGTTGTCACTGATCGCAATATGGCCTTGCGCGTGACCGCCACTTCGGGACGTCAACGTATTGTGGCCAGCTATCTGCCCTGGCTGCAGGTCAAGAAAGACAATCTGAGCCCTGATGATGTGGCCACCAGCCAATTGTCGCTGATGCGCATCTCAAGTGCAGGTGCGTTGCGTGTGGCACGCAATTCTGATTTGAAGATGAGCCCTCTGATCACCACAACGCCCGACTCCATGTTGATGAATCGTGCTGATGTGATGGGGCGTCCCAATCCCAATGAATTGATCGAAAAGTTCAAGCCCGCAGGCGAGCGCCTTGTGCTGGCCGCTCGCCTGAGCGGTCCTGCGAAAAGTGCCTATCCGGACGGTCCGCCCGTGCCTGATGAGGAAAGAGCCAAGCCTCTTCTGCCGCACCTCAAGCAATCCACAGGTTCGGTCAATCTGGTTGTTGTTGCTGATACGGATATGTTGAGCAATACGCATGTGGTGGATCAACGCGGATCGCCCAATTCCAGCAATAGTGATTTTGTACTCAATATACTCGATAGTCTGGCGGGTGGTCTTGATTTGAATGGTCTGCGCGGTCGCGGGCTTTCTGTTCGCTCTTTCACTTTGGTGGATGCGATGGAAGCGCGTGATGAAGATCGCTATCGGGCAACTGAACGCAAGCTCACGCAGCAATTAGAAGAAACACAACAGCAATTGGCGCAATTGCAGACACAAAATGCGCCAGCAGGTGCCGATGTGCCAGCGCTCTCACGCGAGCAGCAAGAAACGATTGGCAAGTTCAATCGGCAGATTGTTGAGATCCGTCGACAATTGCGCGACGTGCGTGCAGCAGGTCGCGCCCAGATTGAAAAACTGGAGCTGCAGCTCAAACTCTTTAATATTATTCTTGTGCCATTAATGCTGGTGCTTTTAGGTCTGTTCAGCTGGATGTGGCGGCGTATGCGTCTCAAATCCCATCTGGCAAGTTTGCGTCTGAATGGGAGAGCCACATGAACGCCAAGGGCTTTACCACTCTGCTTCTAGCTAGCGCCCTTGCTTGTGCAGGAGCGGGCTATTTATCGTGGCGCAAGGTTAGTCAATCCTCCGAGTTGAAACTGGACTCCGCGACATTCCTGCCAATTGTCACTGCCAAATCGGATGAATTGGTGCGCATCGATGTAACGACTACGACTTACAAGCTGCAATTGGTAAGAGTTGGCGATAAATGGGTGGCGCGCGATCGCGGCGATTATCCGTTACGCAATCTTGCTGTTGGCAGTTTGATTACAAGTATTGCCGCAATGCGTCCGATTGAGCCAAAGACCAATAATCCCGGATCTTTCGGCGCTATTGGTGTGAGCGACAGCGACACAGACAAAGGCGGCGCGATTCTCAACTTCGCCCTGAAAGATGGTAGCTCGGCTGGAGGCGTAATCATAGGCAAGCGCAGCTCTGCCATGTCCTTTGATCCTTTGGGTGGAACTTTTGTGCGCCAGCCCGGCAATCAACAAGCATGGCTGGTGCAAGGAACGGCAGCTTTGCCCTTTGAATTTGCCGGTTGGTTTGACGAAACGCCCAATTATCCAGCGCCGCAGGTGCGCCGTGTGAGCATTAGCGAGAATGGCAAGCCTGTCTTTGATGCAATCAAGGATAATGATTTCTACCGCTCGGCCAAGACTGAGGAAGGTGCGCCAGCTGTCTTCGACTATGTGAACGATTCCATGGTCAAGAAAGTCTCTGCCGCTTTGGTGTCCGGCACTTTCGAAGATATCAAGCCCATTGGCCAAATGGCATTGGGACCATCCTCGCGACAAATTCGTTTCGATCTGGCAGATGGGTTGATCATTGAAATTGAAGTCGTTGAGGCGGGTGGATCAAATTATTTGCGCTTTAAAGCTGATGCGGCGCAAGGCTCTGAAGCTGCCAGCAAGGCCAAGCAAATCACTGATCGCCATACAGGCTGGGCCTATAAGGTTCCTACTAGCCGCATCAATGCGCTATCGACTTCGGTTGAGGAATTGACGACACGACCGCCTGATCGTGAGGGACCTCCGGGCCCGGGAGGCATGCCGCCTGGTCTGCCGCAAGGCCTGCCCAATGGGATGCCTCAAGGCGGAATGCCGCAAGGTTTTCCCCAAGGTCTGCCGCCTGAATTGCTGCAACAATTACCGCCAGAGGTTTTGCAAAGCCTGCAACAACAAGGCGGACAGGGCATGCCGCAAGCTATGCCGCCTGGAAGGCAATGATAATTGCGGCGCATCCTGTGAAGGAGCGCCGCAAAATTCAAGCTGCAGTCACTCTAGTGCGGCGACTGCTTGAGAGATTCCACAAGCTGGAAGCTCAGAATTTATAGCTGGCGCCACCGCGCAAAATATCGCTGGTCATATTGGTTTTGTGTTCAAACACATTGCCTGGATAGCTCGCTATAGGCGTAGTAGTCGTCAGATTGGTGCTGGTCAGAGTTTTCGTCGGCATTGTGACATTCATATATTCCAGACGTACCAGCACATGCTGATTGACCGCATATTCAGTGCCAAGGCCCAGAGCCATGCCATAGACAGTAGATTTGGCTGATCCATTCGCTTTTGCACCAGCGCCCGTATCAGAAAAATCAAAACTGCTGGTCTGATCTATAATCGCCAAACCGCCTGTCACATAAAATAGCGATGCTCCGGATGCATAACCAATGCGCGGGCGCAAAGTGCCAAGCCAATTGGTGCTGAGGGAGGACTTATTCGTGAAAGCCGATGTTGTGCAGTAGGGATAAATGAAAGTGGTAGTCTTGCTTGCTTTCTGCGCAAAATAACTCAGATCGCCTTCAATACCATAAACCACATTGCCCAATTGCAGATTATAACCGGCATGAGCACCGCCTGTTAATCCTGTAGGATTGATATTTTGATTACCCACATCGGCAATAACAGCAACACTGGACGGCGCAAAATAGCCTCCCGTGGCAAAGGTTGGGCTGGTGGAGGTTTGTGACAAGCCCAAAGCATAGCCAAGCTGAGCCCCTGCGTAAAAGCCTGTCCAAGTCATAAGCGGAACGGCGTTGAGCTTCATGCTGCCTGGCTTGGTTGCATGAAGATCTGCAGCGGCGGCTGCGTTGGCGAGGCTGGTGATAAGGCTAAGGGCTAGAAAGAATGACTTGCGCATGAATGAACCTATAAAATGGGCGGATCAAAACTCCCGAACACAAAGCAATTGAAAATAGGAAAGGCCTTCAATAATGGCCTCCAGTAAAGATTTTGAGTTAATATTTTAACAAGGCCTGCCTCAGACTCTGGCTGGGTTTTCAAGATACCCTTGGCACTGCCCTTTTATCGAGAAATAAAGCCTGGCTAATGGCAGCTTTGACAGTTTCCGGATCAAATGGTTTGGCGATCACAAAGGTGGGCTCCGGGCCTTTGCCTGACAGCAGCAGAGCGGGAAATGCCGTGATGAAAATCACAGGAATGGATAGATTCTGTAAAATTCGCCCCACTGCATCTATACCGGATGAGCCATCTGCCAATTGAATATCTGCCAGAATGAGTCCGGGAGGTTTGAGACTGGCAAGCCGGAAGGCATCTTCGACTGTCGGGGCAATTCCAACAAGGTGATGGCCCAAGTCAGCAAGAATGAAATCAAGATCAGCGGCAATCAGGGGCTCATCTTCGATGATCAGGCAATCGGTTCTGATCTGTCGGGCAATGTCCTGTTGGGCGGCATCAAGGAGATCACGAATTTGCAAGGCACTGAGCTGCAGGATCTGGGCAATCTCATGAATATTGAACCCCTCCATCGCATGGAGGAGAAAGGGCAATCGATGTGAGGCCCGCAAAGCATCAATATGCCGCTCTGCTGCAGGCTGAAGGAGCAAGGCACTGGTATCGGATCGAATAATTGCCTCGCCATGCTCATGCAATAAAGCTTGAAAAAGGCAGATCCGCAAATCCGCTCCCGCCAAAAGCTGCGAAGAATCGGCCAAAATGGTCTTGAGCATGGCCTCAACCCATTTATCGCCATTGATCTGCGAGCCAGTCAATGCGCGGGCAAAGCGGCGCAGTAAAGGCAAATGGCGGGCAATCTGGTTGGCCAATGTCATGCCTGATCTCCTGAACTCTTTGCATAGTTTTCCGGGAGAAAAGACAAGTTAAAATTTTCAGTCTCCCGTGGAACTTTCATCTGCCCTCAGCGTTGTAGTGAGAACGCTCTGGACATAATCTCAACAGAGCGCCCTAACGCCAAAGGTCGAGGTTGAGAATGGAAAAAAATCTGAATTTCGACCCCTCGCCTGGCTCGGATCCGCTTGACGCAGGGCAATCGCCGGAACTGGACCCAGTGGTGCAAGATGCCATTGGCCGTGCCATGCGCGCCCATTATCAAAGCCTGGTCGAATTACCTCTTCCGCAATCCATGCTTGAGATTCTAGCCAAAATTGAGGCTAGAGATCGACAGGACAAATGACGCAAGACATTTTCCGTGATGATCTGATCAGGGAAATGCCAAATTTGCGAGCATTCGCCCTCTCGCTCTGTGGCTCAACAGCGCAGGCGGATGATCTTATGCAAGATACTCTGGTCAAGGCCTGGAGCCACAGAACATCTTTTCAAGATGGTAGCAATTTACGCGCCTGGCTGTTTACCATTCTGCGCAACAGCTTTTACTCGCTCAAACGCCGCGAGCAGCATGAGATTTCTGATTCTGATGCCCAGATCGCTGAAAGCATGGCTGCAAAGCCCGAACAGGAAGGTCATTTGCATCTTCATGATTTCCATCTGGCGCTGGCACGCCTGCCAGATGAGCAACGCGAGGCTTTGATTTTGATTGGCGCTTCTGGCCTGTCTTATGAAGAGGCGGCGCTTGTGTGCAATGTGGCCGTTGGGACTGTCAAAAGCAGAGTTAATCGCGCCAGAGCCAGATTAGCTGAATTACTCGATATCAAAGGGCCAGAGGATATTGGCGATGATCCGCAGTTGGCGAGCCTGCAATCAAGATCGCCGTGGCGAGGCTGATTGCAGGCAAGCGCAAATTCATTTACCCGATTTGGCACGCTCTGCATAAGACAATTCAATATAACGCGATGCAGGTGGCACAGGACCTTTTTGTTCGCCATAGACAGAACGCAATTTGAGCACTGTCTCGACGCCCTGAACATTAATTGCAGCGCCCTTATTAAGCCCGCCGGGACCAGTGATGCGATCATAAAGGGCAGATAGCTCCATGTCTGACATGCCCTTGACATGCGCTTTCAGCACGTCAACTGCCGCCTGCTTATTGGCAAAGACCCATTCATGCGCAGCAATAATCGTGCGAGTCAGCGCCATAATTTCCTTATCATGCGCTTTGGCCCAGCTTTTACGCACCGCATAGGCACTGCCCTGATAAGCGCCCACTTCAACTGAAGCCTCGGCGAGAATATTATAGCCTTCGCGCTGGGCTTGAAGATCCTGTGGTGAGGAGATGATCGCCATTTGCGATGTATTCTCTTTGAGTGATTTCAACCGCGCATCTGTTCCGCCTACAGAAATGATCTTGTAATCACGATCTTTCATAATGCCTTTGTTTAGCAAGATTTGATAAAGCACTGTGGCATAGCCCGAAGTGAGTGCATCCACCGAAATTATCTTGCCCTTGATATCATCAAAGGTCTTGATTTCAGGGCGCGCCAGAACACTATTCAGGCCGGAATGCACGCCAAGGATGGCGGCGACATCAAAATCATCATATTTGGCTGCGCCCTGCCCTTCTGTATAAGCAACGATATTGTCAAAGGCGGTGCTGGCAAATTCATATTTACCCGACATGATATCGCGAAATTGCTCAACTGAGCCAGCAGTCTGATCAATGGTGACTTTGAGCCCTTCCTTCTCGAAAAAGCCTTTATCCACTGCTGCCCAGGCGGGCAGATTGGTTGCGCCACCAAAGCTGATCATGCGAATCGGCGTCAGATTTTGTGCCTGAGCCAGATTGACATGCGCACTCACCAGACCAAGCGCGCTCAATGCGATCAGAAGATGTTTCATGTTTTCCTCCCTTTGAATGACAAATTGATGCTCTGTGATTGTGTTTGTTCAAGCGTGATGGGCGCGCACCTGAATGCGCAATTCGCCCAAAGGTGCCGAGCGCGCAATGATCCAATCGCCCGGCCGGAAAGGTCCAACTCCCTTAGGTGTACCCGTATAAAACAAATCGCCCGGATAGAGTGTGTAGAAGGATGAGGCGAATTCGATCAGCTTGCGACAATTATAAACCATTGAGCTTGTATTGACGCTCTGGCGTAATTCTTCATTCACATGAAGCGTCATATCGAGATTGTCGGGATCAGCGATTTCATCAGCCGTCACCATATAGGGACCCAAAGGTGAATAGCCGTCGACGGATTTACGAAAGCTGCGATCCTCTGGACCACGGACGGTCAGATCCATGCCAAGGCAATAACCTGCAACATAATCGAGCGCTTTGTCATAAGGAATATCGCTGCCTTGCTTGCCAATCACCATTACCAGCTCGAGCTCGTGATCATTGCGCCGATCGGGAAAGCGCTGCGGCACGCCTTCTGATGGACCCACGACAGAGGAGGAGGCTTTGAGGAAGATACCCGCCTTGCCAATGTCAGAACCCATTTTGGAGGGCTGATTGTCGCGCAGTGCCGCCATTTCAGCGATGTGATCGCGGTAATTGGTGGGCGCGGCCATGACCTTGGTAAAGCGCAGAACAGGCGCGAGCAAAGCTAGTTGATCCATCGGCCGGCCTGGCACTTTTTGCGCGGCCGCCATGAGACGATCACGCCATTGCGGTAAAGCGGCAATCACCGCATCGCCTTTAAAAGCATAGGGTGTGGCGGCTCTAATCTCGTCCTGCACAGAGGAGACATCATGCACCATGCCATCTATCACGAGGCCAAGGCGATCATTATCAAAGCGGCAGATTTTCATAATTTCTCCTTAGAACAAAAGTGAAGCGAATGATCAGCACAAATTATGCTGATCCATATTTGGAGATGCGCCGCTCGAGTTTGCGAAGTAAAGCTACGATAAGAATGAGCGGCAAGATTTGGATGATGCCTAAAGCGCAGACCGCGCCATAGCTGCCGCCCTCTTCCCACATGGTCAGACTGATTGAGCCCAGCACATGCGTACCCGGGCCCACTAACATGATGGACGCGCCCAATTCGCGCACTGCTAGAACGAAAATATAGACCCAGGCAGACAAAGCAATTGGTGCCAGCAAAGGCATGAGTATGCGGCGAAACATTTGCCCTTGACTGGCGCCGGATGTTTGCGCGGCCTCTTCAAGCTCTTTGTGGATTTGCAACAGGCCGCCAGAGGCAAAGCGCATACCATAAGGCATGAAGAGCGTCACATAAGCGACCAGCAAAATCCAGATAGTATTGTAAATGGGAATGGGCAGCACGAGATAAGCAAATAAGATGCTAGCCCCAACGATGATGCTGGGAAAAGCAATTGGTAGAAAAGCCGCCACGTCCAAAAGCCAGCCATAACGTTTGAGCGAGCGTTGCGCAATCCAGGCGAGGATCATTGTCAGCAGGACAACGAAGGTCGCAGACATAGCGCCCAAAGTCACACTGGTTTTCACCGCATCAACAAAAATGGGATAGCGCAAAACAAAGAGATAATTGGCGAATGTCACCGGCCCGCCACTTTGCAGAAAAGGCTGCGCAATCTTCTGGAACAAGGATTGCCAAAACATTGTGAACAGCGGTAGTCCCAGAGCAATGGCAAACATCAAGCTAATGCCAATAGACAAGGGCCAGCGCCATCTGCCCAGTTGAAACGTGGTTGGCCTATAACCCTTGCCGGTAATGGTCGCAAAGGCCTCAGCATTACTGGTCGAGCGGCGATAGAGATAGACCGTGAGAATGCAAATCGCCAAAAGCGTCAGGCTGAGCGCACTGGCATTACCCACTTGCGGATGCGAGCCACGAATAGCGTCCTGAATCTCGGTAGT
Source organism: Hyphomicrobiales bacterium (assembly GCA_900299065.1). Taxonomy (GTDB): domain Bacteria; phylum Pseudomonadota; class Alphaproteobacteria; order Rhizobiales; family Beijerinckiaceae; genus Terripilifer. Next base: position 678 of record OMIJ01000216.1, on the reverse strand, counting down.
GAAAACAGGAATTCGCGCAGGCTTGCCGACAAGCCTTGGAATATCGAAAGATTCAATGCCACGAATGAACAATAGCAAGAGTGTCGATAAAATCGCCGGACGCATCATTGGCATGGTCACGCGAAAGGTGATCTGGCTTTGGCGTGCTCCAGAGGTCATTGCCGCCTCTTCCATGCGCACATCAAGCGCGCGAAAGGCAGGGCCGAGCAGCAGATAGGCAAGCGGAAAATAATGCGCCGCCATCACCCACATCATGCCGCCCATTGTGTAAATATTGAAGGGTGCTGATTTCAGGCCAAAAGTCTCGCGCAGAAGTGCATTCACCCAGCCTACATTGGGGCTGAGAATGAGCATCCAGGCCATTGTCGTCAGCAAGCCTGGCAAGGCAAAGGTCAGCAGCGTGAAACCGTGAAAGAGATCGCGCCCAGGCATATCCGTGCGTTCGACAGCCCAGGCTACCAATCCGCCCATGAGAATTGTTAATGCCGCACCGCCCGAAGCAAAGAGGAAGGAATTCCAGATCAGCAGAAGAATGCGAGAGCTGGAATAAGCCTCTTTGAAATTCTCGAGTGTGAAATCACCCGGACCAAAGATTGTATCTTCGCTAAAGGCTGTCATCAGCAAAGCGCCAAGCGGCACCAGCAAAAGCCAAATGGTCAGCAGAATGCTGGCAATAGC
>OMIJ01000215.1 GCA_900299065.1 Hyphomicrobiales bacterium | reverse complement strand
GCATGACACTTCCCACAAGCGCGATGATTGCAGAGTAAAGGATCGTGCGCGCACGCACCAGGCGCGCCGGCAGAGGCGCCTGGCCAGCCTGCCGGCGCTTGACGTTGATCTCTGTATCATAACCGATCAACCCTGTTGGGCGACCCAGCTTGGTCATCACACCGTCACAAGCATCAATGCACAGGCCGCATTGAATACAATCAATCTGCAATCCATCCCTTATGTCCACACCTGTCGGACAGACATAAAAGCACTGATTGCAATCAACGCAATCACCGGCGGGCTGCCCCTTGGCTTTGAGGGCGGCATTTTTCTTTACCGAGCCTCTAGGTTCGCCGCGATCATAGCGATAAGTCACATTGAGCGCCCATTCATCCGTCAAAGCGGCCTGAATGCGCGGCCATGGGCACATATAAGTGCAAACTTGTTCACGCATGAGACCCGCAAAGGCATAGGTCGTCAATGTCAGGATTAAAATCCAGATATAGGCAATTTCCGGCGCCGTGAAGGTGAGCAATTGATAAACGAGCGTAGGTGCATCATTGAAATAAAGCACCCAGGCACCGCCCGTCCACCATGCGATCATCAGCCAGGCCCAATGTTTGAGCAAAGCGCGTGTAAAGAGCTCCAAATCCCAGCGGCGATGCTCCGCCTGCATGCGCTCGCGCCGATCACCTTCCGTCAGGCGTTCTATCCATAAAAACAGATCCGTCCACACAGTCTGCGGACACAAATAGCCACACCAGATGCGCCCGGCGAGCGCATTCATCAAGAACAGTACCATAGCTGCTAAGATCAGCAAACCGGTGAGATAATAGACCTCCTGCGGCCAGATCTCGATGAAGAAGAAATAAAAACGCCTGTGTTCCATATCCACAAGCACGGCCTGCGAGGGGGCATCAGGCCCACGATCCCATCTCACAAAGGGTAGAAAATAATAAATGCCCAGAGTGACAAACAGAATGATCCATTTGAGGCGGCGAAAATGCCCCTGAACATTCTGCGGATAGACTTTGACCCGAGACGCATAGAGCGGGGACTCGACCCCGCTCTTTTCGAGTTCAGCTTCGCGCGTCTGTGTCTGTTTGACACTCATCGCACACCAACTTTCGATCTCTAGCGACCACCGCCCAAAGTATGCACATAAACGGTCAGCGCTTTGATCGTGGTCTCATCAAGCCTGCCAACCCAGGCCGGCATCACATTGCCGCGGCCATTGATAATGCTCTCGCTGATGGTTGCTTTATCTGATCCATAGAGCCAGATCTGATCCGTTAGATTGGGAGCGCCCAGCTCTTGATTGCCCTTGCCCTCATCGCCGTGACACGCTGCGCAATTTTCTGCAAAAACTTTTGCGCCAATGGCCTTATCATAACCCGTCGCTGTTGAAAGTCCCGATAGGGCGCGCACATAATCGGCCACCTGCGAAATTTCTGCGGGCTTGAGCAGACCATCGCGCCCAAAAGCAGGCATATTGCCTTCATGCGCTTTGGGATGGCCCGAGCGAATACCATAAGCAATTGTCTCGTAAATTTGTTCAGCAGAGCCGCCCCATAGCCAATCATCATCATTGAGATTGGGATAGCTCTTGGCTCCGCCACCTCCAGCACCATGACAGGGCGCACAATTATCACCAAAGGTGACCCGGCCAGAAGCGCGCGCAAAGGCAAGCAATTTTGGATCTTTTTCAATCTCTGTGATTGAGGCTTTGCTCAGCGCGGCCACAACAGGCGCGCGCTGTTGCACCAATTCAGCCAAATCCGCCTCAACAGCCGCACGCGAACTCCAGCCAAAAGCACCTTGCGTGAAGGATGAAACAAGTGGAATTGCCGGATAGACGATGACATAACCAATGGCCCAGATGATCGAAGCATAGAGTATTGTCAGCCACCATTTGGGCAGAGGCGTGTTAAGCTCTTCAATGCCATCCCAGCTATGGCCCGTAGTTGTCGTGCCTGAAATGGAATCGACTTTATGAGAATCGTGATCCTGAATGCTCATCGAGCTCAATCCTCTGTCAGCGGAAGGGAAGCGGCCTCATCAAAGGCACGTCCATTGGCGGGCCAGCAGGCATAGGCCACAATCAAACTAAAAGTGAGCGTCACCGCAACAAGACTCCAGATCTTGGCGCTTTCGATCCATGTCATCATATCCATTACGACCTCCTCAGCGCAGATTGGCTTTGTCATCATAAATCTTGAAATCGACCTGCGTTCCCAAGAGCTGAAGATAGGCAATCAAGGCATCGGCTTCTGTCAGGCGGGTAGGATCACCGCCATAATTGCGCGCCAAAGCTTTGGCATAACGCTTGGTGAGATCACCCGCATCTGCATCGCTGGCCTGCGCACGCGCATCCTGTTCGGCATTTGTGATCATTTCAGGCGTGTAAGGAACGCCTTCGAGCGCAAGAACCCTCATATCTTCTGCTAAATGAGAGATATCAAGTTCGGTGCGCGCAAGCCAGGGATAACCCGGCATGATAGACGCAGGCACAACCGAGCGTGGATTATTCAAATGCTGACGCTGCCAATCATCTGAATATTTATTACCCACGCGCGCCAGATCAGGACCATTGCGCTTCGAACCCCATTGAAAGGGGTGATCATACATGCTCTCTGCAGCCAGAGAATAATGACCATAGCGCTCCACTTCATCACGCAAGGCTCTGATCATCTGCGAATGGCAGACATAGCAACCCTCGCGCACATAGATATTGCGCCCCGCCAATTCGAGCGGCGTATACGGGCGGACACCATCAACTTTTTCAATCGTGCTCTTGAGATAGAAGAGCGGCAGAATTTCAACCAGACCACCGAATGAGATCACGATCAGAACACCGATCAGCAGGATGATCGAATTTTTTTCAAAGATTGCATGTTTTTGCCAAAGGGACATGTTCAGCTCCTCATTCGGCCGGTACGAGCGCAGGAGAACCAGCCTGCTCAAGCGCAGGTTCAGGGGTAACGATCGTCTTGTAAATATTGTAGACCATCACCAAAGTCCCAGCGAGGAACAAGCCACCGCCAATTGCACGGATGATGTAGAAGGGATGCATCGCATCCACTGTTTCGATGAACGAATATTCGAGATAGCCAAGGCTCGTATAAGCACGCCACATCAGGCCTTGCAGAATACCCGCCACCCACATGGATGTGATGTAGACGACAATGCCAATCGTCGAAATCCAGAAATGCCAGTTGACCAGCTTGAGCGAATAAAGCTCACGCTTGTTCCAAAGCCAAGGAACAAGGCAATAGATTGCTCCAAAGGAGACAAAACCAACCCAGCCCAATGCGCCCGAATGCACATGGCCAATTGTCCAATCGGTATAATGCGAGAGCGAATTGACGACCTTGATAGACATGAGCGGGCCTTCAAAGGTGGACATGCCATAAAAGGCCACCGACACAACCAGCATGCGCAGCACCGGATCTGTGCGCAATTTGTCCCATGCGCCCGAGAGCGTCATCAAACCATTGATCATGCCACCCCAGGAGGGCATCCACAGCATGATTGAGAAGGTCATGCCTAAAGTTTGCGCCCAATCAGGCAAAGCCGTGTAATGCAAATGATGCGGCCCCGCCCAGATATACATGAAGATCAGTGCCCAGAAGTGGATGATCGACAGACGATAGGAATAGACCGGACGCTGCGCCCGTTTGGGCACGAAATAATACATGATCGCCAGAAAGCCTGCGGTCAGGAAGAAGCCCACAGCATTATGGCCATACCACCATTGCACCATCGCATCCTGCACGCCCGACCAGGCGATATAGGATTTGGAAGAGAAGATCGAAATCGGAATACTGGCATTATTGACCAGATGCAGCACAGCAATGGTGACAATGAAAGCCAGATAGAACCAATTGGCCACATAAAGATGTGGCTCTTCCCGCTTGATCACTGTTGCCAGATAAACCAGCAGATAAACGACCCAGACGATCGTGAGCCACAAATCGGCATACCATTCAGGCTCCGCATATTCCTTGCTTTGCGTTATGCCGAGCAAATAGCCCGTGCCCGCAATCACAATGAAAAGATTATACCCCAGCACCACAAACCAAGGCGCCAGATCACCAGCCAAACGCGCCCGGCATGTGCGTTGGACGACATAGAAAGACGAGGCCAGCAGCACATTGCCGCCAAAGGCAAATATCACCGCTGATGTATGCAGCGGTCGCAATCGGCCGAATGAAATCCACGGCAAATCAAAATTGAGTTCCGGGAAGGCAAGCTGCAGAGCGATAATAAGTCCAACCAGAAAACCTGCAACACCCCAGAACAGCGAGATCAGAGTGGCAAATTTCACCGGGCCATAATTATAATTTGGTTTGCCATCGATGACTTGCTGCGGCATTTCTGCAGGGCGATTGAAATAGCGATTAGCTACGCCAAAGACTGTCGCAAGGCTCGCGGCCGCAAGCACCCAGGCATGAAAAGCATATTCGGGCGTATAGGCCTTGGCCGCGACATAGACCGAGCCAAAAGTCGTCGCCACAGCCAGGATTATCAGCCCCAGCTCTCCATTGGTCATTTGTTTATCCTGCCCATGAAGGCCTGTTGCTGTCGCCATGACTCTTATCCCGCGCTTGAACCGCTCACCTGAACCAAGTCGTCTCAACGACTCGTAGGGCCTAGTCTGAAATCTTGGACATCTTCGCGGGTGCAACAGACAGGGTCATTGATCCACATCAATAGCGTCACTAAACCTATGGATGAGTGGGCTCTTTAGCCCTATTGAAAGACCGGTGAGAATATTTACATAATTAAATTGTGGTATAAATCAAATACTCGCTTTCATATGTAATATGCGTTACAAGTCTTAAGGGCTAAAACCCAGCTTAACAGCACGACCTTTGCCATTGAGAGTAGCGAGCATGCCGCAAGTCATATCTGCCAATCGATTGATTGATGGACTTCTGGTCTTTCTTGACCGGGCGGGATCATGGGTGGAGCCTTTTCAATCCGCAGCGGTCTATGACGACAAGGGCGAGCTTGAGCTGGCACTTGCCAAAGCGCAGCAGGACGTTGGCGCCAATAAGGTTGTTGATGTCGCTGCATTTGAAGTCAAATCCAAATCCGGCATTCTCTCGGCCGTGACCATGCGCGATATCATCCGTACACGCGGGCCCAGCGTGCGCCCCGATCACGGCAAACAAGCCCAGTTTAGCTGAGCAGCTCCCCCATTCGTTACATATTGGATTGACCATGTATCGTTATGATGAATTCGACGCTCAATTCGTACACGAACGTGTCGAGCAATTTAGAGATCAAGTGGCACGCCGCCTCACAGGCGAGTTGAACGAAGATCAATTTCGTATTCATCGCCTGATGAATGGGCTTTATCTGCAATTGCATGCCTATATGCTGCGCATTGCCATTCCCTACGGCACATTATCCAGCAAGCAAATGCGCAAGCTGGCAGAAATTGCCCGCCGCTATGACAAATCCTATGGCCATTTCACCACCAGACAAAATTTACAATTGAACTGGCCCGCACTCAAAGACGTGCCCGATATTTTGGCCGAATTGGCTTCGGTCGAAATGCATGCCATCCAGACCTCGGGCAATTGCATCCGCAATGTCACCGCCGATCATTTTGCAGGTGCTGCGGCCGATGAATTTGAAGATCCCCGCCCCTATGCGGAAATTTTGCGGCAATGGTCATCGATCCATCCAGAGTTTTCTTTCCTGCCGCGCAAATTCAAAATTGCAGTAACAGGCGCCACTTCCGATCGTGCCGCCATTCAGGTTCATGACATTGGCTTGCAGCTCTTGCGCAATGACAAGGGCGAGTTGGGCTTTGCCGTCTATGTGGGTGGCGGACAGGGGCGCACCCCCATGGTGGCCAAGAAAATCCGCGATTTCCTGCCCGTCGCAGATCTGCTGGCCTATTGCGAGGCAATTGTGCGTGTCTACAATCTCGAAGGCCGCCGCGATAATAAATATAAAGCCCGCATCAAAATTCTCGTACATGAAAAAGGCCTTGAGGCCATGCGTACTGCCGTTGAGGCAGAATTTGCTGAGCGCAATGATCAACGCCTGCGCCTGCCACAAAGCGAGATTGATCGCATTCACGCATATTTCGCACCCCCGGATGTCAAACCGCGCCCGGCGCAATCGAAAGCATTTGAGACGCGCCTTAGCGCCGATGCCAAATTCGCGGCCTTTGTGAATAGCAATGTTTCAGCCCATAAAGTGCCTGGCTATGGCATTGTGACAATATCACTTAAGCCGATCGGCAAAATTCCCGGCGATGCGACATCCGACCAGATGGATGTGGTCGCTCATCTGGCTGAACACTATGGCCATGATGAAATCCGCGTCTCACATGAGCAAAATCTCGTTATGCCTTATGTTGCGCTTGATGACATTCCCCATGTCTATGACGAGCTAGCCAAGCATGATCTTGCTTGCGCCAATGCTGGACAAATCAGCGATATTATTTCCTGCCCGGGCATGGATTATTGCTCGCTCGCTACTGCGCGCTCTATTCCTGTAGCCCAGCGCATATCGCAGCATTTTGGCGATGGCGACCGCGCTCATGCGATTGGCCCGCTGAAGATCAAAATCTCTGGCTGCATTAATGCCTGCGGTCATCACCATGTCGGGCACATTGGGATTTTGGGCCTTGAGCGCAAAGGCGTCGAGACCTATCAAATCACGCTTGGCGGCTCGGCTGATGAAACATGCAGTGTTGGCGATATTACCGGGCCCGGCTTCTCCTATGAGGATGTTGTCGGTGCGGTGAATACAGTTGTCGAAACCTATATGGGCCTGCGCAAAGATTCTGCCGAAGATTTCCTGAGCGCCTATCGCCGCCTCGGCATGGCACCTTTCAAAGCTGCTCTTTATGAGAAAAACCCGGGAGCTGATATCTGATGGCGCTCTATCAGAATGGACAATTTGTCGAAGACAGCTGGAAAACCATTGCTGCCGGGCAGGATATTCCACCCTCTGGCCATGTGATCATACCGCTTGACTGGTGGCAGGCGCAGCGCGGGGCCTTTACTGGATCTAATGTCCCGATTGGCGTTCGCATTGAGCCGGGCACCAGGATTGAAAGCTTTGCGCAGGATATTCCCCGCATGAGCGTGATCGCCCTCGCCTTCCCCAAATTTCAGGATGGCCGCGCTTTCTCCACTGCGCAATTGCTGCGCGAGCGTTATGGCTTTAAGGGAGAACTCCGCGCTGTAGGCGAAATCCTCCTAGATCAATTGCAAATGCTGGCTCGCTGCGGTTTCGATACGTTTGAAATTACCGATGGCCCAACCTTACAGGCGATCAAGGAAGGCCGCGCCACGCAATTCACTAAATTCTATCAGCCGAGCCTGATGGCCGAAGCCCCATTTGGCACGCGCCCCTGGCTGCGCCAGCCCGGCACAGCTAAGAGCTGATCACCAAACCCCTGTATTGGGCATAGAGAGCCAAGGCTCTTGCGGGGGGAGAGCCTCTCCCTCCTGCAATAATTCAATCGAGATCAAATCAGGCGAGCGCACAAAGGCCATATGGCCATCACGTGGCGGACGATTGATCGTCACCCCGCCCTTGTGCAACCGGTCGCATAGCTGATAAATATTCTTTACCCGAAAGGCGAGATGACCAAAATTGCGCCCGCCCGTATAGACCTCGGCATCCCAATTATAGGTCAACTCAATCAGCGGGGTATGACGCTGGCGGGCTTGTTCGACATCCTCCGGTGCTGATAGAAATACAAGAGTGAAGCGCCCCTTTTCATTATCAACACGGCGGGTTTCGACCAGCCCCAAAAGATCGCAATAGAAATGCAGCGCCTGATCAAGGTCAGTGACGCGAACCATTGTGTGAAGATAGCGCATGTTCATCTCCTCATCCGCCAATCTGCTCTCGCCTGAATATCACACAAATTACCGCACGGGTCACAAAACTGTTGAGAGTCCAGCCTAACCATAGGCTTGGCAGGTTATTCCCCGCTTTCCCCACGGCCGCCTTCGCGCTATCGAGAGGATTGAACGGATCCCGATCATGACTGAAGTCGCCCAACTTAAAGAACAAGCCGCCCTCGCCTCAATCATGGCCAGCGCTTTGCTGACCTTTGGCAAGCTGATCGCCGGGCTTTTATCGGGCTCGCTGGCGCTGATCTCGGAAGCCGCCCATAGTCTGCTCGATACGGGCGCAACCGTCATTACCTATTATGCAATCAAAGCCGCCGGACGCCCTGCAGATGATGAACATCATTATGGCCATGGCAAGATTGAGGCTGTTGCTGCTTTAGGGGAAACCGGCCTTTTGTTCGTGCTGGCAGCTTTCGTGCTGGTCGAAGCCATACGCCGTTTGGGTGGCCACGCCAGCAAGCCTGTGGACGCCAATTGGTTGACCTATGGGGTATTGGTCGTTGCTATATCTGTTGACTTGGTGCGCTGGCTTTCGCTGAGCAAGATCGCCAAGGAAACCAATAGCGATGCTCTAGCGGCTGATGCTTTGCATTTCTCATCAGATATGGTCGGCTCCATTCTGGTTCTGCTGGGGCTTATTGCGACGCAATTCGGCTTTCAACAAGGCGATACTCTGGCCGCAATAGGTGTAGCGCTCTTCATCGCCATTGCCGGCTATCGTTTGGGACGCAAGACCATAGACACTTTGGTTGATGTCGCACCGCCCGGCATGGCTGATCATATCCGCAAGATCATTACCGCTATTCCCCATGTCGTTGCCATAGATTCCATTCGCTTGCGCCCGGCTGGCATGCATATCTTCGGAGAGGTCGTCATTGCCGTGCCGCGCACGCATCCTCTGGAAAAAGTACCCGCTATTAAAGAAGCCGTTACTGCCGCTCTGGCGCAGGCCTATCCTGAACTCATTGCCACTATTACCGCCAATCCTCGCGCCCTTGATGAAGAGACAGTGATTGAACGCGTCTTGCTGACAGCCGCACGCCGCGGCCTGCCCATCCATCACCTCACCATTCAAGAGATCAATGGTAGCAAATCCGTCAGCCTCGATATTGAAATTGATGGTCGCCTGACACATGGCGAGGCACATGAAACCGCCACGCAATTAGAGGTCGCGATCAGGGACGAGATCGGCAAGGATATTGAGGTTGAAACTCATATCGAGCCGCTCGATCCGGCCGAACTTGCCGGTAAGGACGCCGATACCAAAACCGTACAAGACATCACCGCCTCAATTGCGCGCCATGCGCAATCAGGCGCAATTCTCTCTTATGTGCATGATGTGCGTGTGCGTGCACATCCTTCAGGTTTAGTGGTCAATTATCATTGCTGGGTCGATCCCCAGCTGAGTGTCGATGCCGTGCATTCAGCCGTGGATGCTGTGGATCGCCGCGTGCGGCGTGATTTTACTCAAATCACCCGCATTGTCGGGCATGCCGAGCCGCCCCAGCAAGAACCATAGACGCAGGAAGCTTAAAGGATCACCCTTCAGCTTTTGCGCTCTGTTGTCATTTCATTCATCGACCAGCCAAAAATATCACCCTGATAGCCGGGCAGACGAAATTCTCGTCCCTCGACCTTTGCCGCAATCTCTTTGGCTTGTGCCGATGAAGATTCATTCGTCGAGGAGGCAGCAATTCTGATCCAGCTATCATTACCAGCCTCTGACACGAGAGTGAGTTCAAGGCGCAGCCCCTCGCGTGTCTGTGCAATCAACTGACGTGGCGCGTCGGACTTGGTTGCGCTGGCCTTGCGGACATCTTGAAAATCGAGGCTCTCCATCATGCTGGAGAGCCGCGAGAGATTGGAAGCATCGGCTTCACGCCCCTCAGGCACATCGGCCAATTCCAATTCTTTGCCGGCCTCCGCAGAGGTCAATGTGATTTTATCACGTCCCCCGCCATTGAGCTCGATTTTCGCAATCGACTCACGCCCAATCTTGACCAGATTCGCGTCAAACCAGTCAGCTTTCATCGAGGGAATCTTGACCTCACCGCGCAGCAGATAGGATTGCGCGTCACCGAGCTTTGCATAAGTGCCGCCCAGAGAACCGCCAACCGACATATCGCGATTACCAACCAGAAGCGAAGCGACAACAGCACCATTCTGTTTCTTGATCGTCACGAATTTGCCTGCCTCGCCTTTCGAACCAGGCTCACCCAATCCTAAATCACTATAACGCGCCGGATCTGCCGTCTTGGCCTCTTCAAAACGCAGATTGGCAAGAGTGGCAACCAGATCTCGCAAAGGCTCGATCTTGACGGGATAGTTTGAACCCGCTGCGACAAATCCATTGTCCTTGCGCTCAATGGCAATCGAACGATCACCATCTTGAATATCAATCAAGGTAATATCGCCCCCCGCACCGGGCAAATCGGGGAACACGACCTCGCCTCTGCGATCAGACACGATGCGCGAGGGATTGGTGCGCAGGATCGTCGATGTTGCCCCAACAGCCACAATCGTTAATCCGGCAAGAAAGATCAAACCCTTGGTCTTCATTCTGATCTCCTCAGGCAGATGTTTTGGGCAATGGCCGACGCGGACGGCGCAAGGCAAATAAAAGCGCCAGAACGCCAATCATCAAAGGCACAATGCCAACATTGATCAAAGTCAAAAGGCTTTTGAGATTGTCGACATCCCGGCGCAGGGCAAATTGCACATCGCGCAATTCGGCGCGAATGCTCAATAATTGTGAACGGAAGCCCTCAATCGCTTTCAACTGCTCGGGCGACAAGGCCTCTGAAGCCCCGCCTTCTGCCTTAGGCAATTGAGCCAATTTTTGCTGCACTTCCTTGAGCTGATTGGTGAGCTCTTGTTCTTTGGCCCGATAGACCCGATCAGAATTGGCTTCCATCTGCTGGATCAATTCAAACGGACGCCAGGACACACCGCGACCACGCAAATCCGTCAGAGCGGCTCCTCCGACCATTTGCTCAATCGCATTATTCACAAAGTCACCATTATTCGCGAAGGCTTGCGAGAATTGCTGACCCAGCAAATTGCGCGTCGTGATCCAATTACGATCCATGAGCATATCCGCATCGCCCACAAGGATGACATTGGGCGGCGATGTGGAAGCCTTCACCGGATCCCCTGCCCGCGTCGAGCCCTCGGGCTTGCCTGCAGCAAAGGCGCTCTCCAATTGACCAGTCAAGCGCGCAGCCATCACCAATGGCTTGTCGGATTTTTTCAAATTGGCAAGAAACCGCCGTGGATCGCCCTGCCGATCAGCCGTGATGGATGATTCAAGTGTGCCCGCTTGCGGGGAAGCAAACACCAGAGGACGCAGCTTCGTGCTTTCTTTGGTCGATGTGAAAGAGCCAGCAGAGGTGAACACCATCGCAGATAATTGCGAGAGCATGACTTCATTTGTGTCAAAGGCCTCTTTGCGCAGCGCCATCCAAGGCAGATTGGGAGCGGACACAGGCCGCCCATCGACATTGCGCTCGGTCTGCAAGGCATAAGTGGGGTCGCCCACAATCAACTTGCGATCAAAGCCAACACCCCAGGCCTTGAACAGATCTGCCAAATCAGAGGAGGCATCAGGCGGGGGCGCACCACGCGGACCCATTTGGTTCTCTGCATTGGGATCAACAAAAATCATCGTCGCCCCGCCGCCCATCACCCATTGATCAAGGGCATATTGTGTGCGGGGTGAGATATTTTGCGGATGAACAACCATCACAACCTTGGTGTCATCGGGGAATTGATCAATATCACCGCCCACTGGTTTGACATCAAAGAATTGCTTCATCTGCGCCAGCACTTGTTGCTCTGGCATGCCCATTTGCTGATTTCCTGCAAGGCCAAGCCCATCGAGCAATGCAATCACCGCCTTGCCGCGACGCCCCAAATCGGACACCAGACGCGTCAAATCATATTCAAGGAAAGCCTCGCGCTCAGGCGAAAACACCGGAATTGTCGCGCGGCCTGTAGTGGAATTGGTTGCCGCCAATCCAAAAAACAATTGCTCGCCCGAGGCCGATTGAAACTGGCTCAAGCCAAAGCCAACTGCGCGATCCTCATCCTCGGAAAAAGGCTTGGGATCGATCACTTCCAGCACAATACGCCCGTTAGCGCCCGCCACATAAGCATCGAGCATGGAGCGCACACGCGCTGCAAAAGCAGCAATCTGCGGCGCTTCTTTTGTCAGGCCGGCCGACATGAAAAAGCGGAACCGCAAGGGTTCCTTGATTTCAGTCAACATGGACAAAGTGCCCTTGCTGAGCGAATAGAGATGCTGCTGGGTCAGATCAATGCGCTGACTACGAAACAGCTGAGCGCCAATCAAATTCACACAACCAAAAATGATGGCGGCAAGCACCGCAGCCACAATGGCCAGACTGCCCTTGCTGAATTTTTCCATCGTCGTCCCCTCAGGCAGCTTTCTTGACATCAATCGCCTGGACATTCAGCCACAGCGCGAAAATAATCAGCGACACAAAGAAAATCATCGAGGGCATTTCCAAAACACCATCGGTGATACGCTGGAAATTGCCAATGAATGACATGGAGCGCACCACATCAAGCACCAGAGGCGGCGCCCAGGAGCGCAAACCGGCAAGGACCAGATCAAATCCGGCCATCACAAACAAAAAGCCAACGGCCGCTGAACTGATGAAGGCGAGCACCTGACTTTTGGTCAAAGCGGAAATACAAGAAGAGATCGCCAGAAAAGCTCCCGCCATCAACCATGACCCAATATAGGAGGCAAGGATCACACCATTATCTGGCGAGCCAAGGAAATTGACCGTAATCCAAACCGGCATGGTCAGCACCAAAGCCAGGCCCGCAAAGGCCCATGCGGCCAGCCATTTGCCGACAACCACTTCCCACACATGCACGGGCAAGGTCATCAAGAGTTCAATCGTGCCTGACCGCCGCTCTTCAGCCCATAGACGCATGGCGACCGCGGGCATCAAAACCAGAAAGAGCCAGGGATGCCAGAGAAAAAAGCCCGAAAGATCAGCTTGTGCACGATCAAAGAAGCCAGCAACGAAGAAACACATGCCAGCAGCCAAAGCGAGAAAGATCGCCAGAAACACAGCAGCCAGAGGCGTTGCAAAATAGGCCGAGAATTCGCGGCGGAAAATCAGTCCAATCGTGCGCATATCAATGCCCCGCAACAGAATGAGTGATCTGACGGAAGACTTCATCAAGGCGGGCGCGCTCCTGATAGAATTCTTCGACCACAATATTGGAACGGCCCAACAAAGAGATGAGATCCTGCGCATTGGGCTTCACTTCACCAGCATGCACTAACAAGCGCGCCGATCCATTGGAATGACGCACGATCTCAATGCGCGCAACGCCAGACTGCGCACCCAGAAGATCAACAGCCACCTGTGGTTGGGCTGAACTGATCGTAATCGCAAACGAGCCCTGCTCAGGCGCTCTTTCCATCAATTGCTGCGGGGTGGCATCCGCCAGCATACGCCCCTTGGCAATGATGATGGCGCGCGAACAAATCGCTTCGACCTCTTCGAGAATATGAGTGGAAATGACAATCGCCTTATTGGCCGCAATCGAGCGGATCAATTGCCGCATTTCATGCTTTTGATTGGGATCAAGACCATCGGTCGGCTCATCGAGCACCAACACATCCGGATCATGCACCAGCGCCTGGGCTATGCCCACACGTCGTTTGAAGCCCTTGGACAGAGATTCAATCCTCTGGTTCCACACCCCGGCCAGATCCACGCGCTCGACCAATTCCGCCAGGCGATTATTGGCTGTCGCACGCGATAAACCATGCATGCCCGCGACAAATTCAAGAAAAGCCGCAACGCTCATATCAGAATAGGCGGGGGCACCTTCGGGCAAATAGCCCAAATGGCGACGCGCCAAAATCGGATCGGCATGGCTGTCATGGCCAGCAATGAAGGCTGATCCCGAAGTCGGCTCCAAAAAGCCGCTGATAATCTTCATAGTAGTGGATTTTCCAGCCCCATTGGGGCCCAGAAAGCCGACCACTTCGCCACGCCCCACGGTAAAGGAAATGTGATCGACAGCCGTCAAATCACCAAACTTTTTGACGAGATCCCTCGTCTCGACAAGCGCCATTGCTCACTCCCCTGACCGCCACATTCCCATGGGTCATCGATCGACCGCCCTAAATGAGACATGTGGTGAAAAAAAGACATCACACGAGGTAGCGACCAACTTCCCAGAGTCAAGGGCAAGGCTCAATTTCTTCGTCTCGTAAGACGGATTTGCCCGTTTGGAGGGAAAAAAGCTGCGCCCACGTGGGTTTTGACCAGCCATTCCCAGGATCAGCCCTGACTCTTGCCCGCACCTCGGCGATATAGCAGGTTGAGGAACTCCACCATCAGGCTAAAGCCAATGGCTGCATAGACGAAGGCCTTGGGAACATGGAACCCAAACCCATCGGCAACCAGGACCAGACCAATCAGCAGAAGGAAACTCAAAGCCAGCATTTTGACCGTTGGATGGCGGTGGATGAAATTGGCCACGGATTCTGAGGCAATGAGCATGACAAGCACAGCGACAATCACCGCGCTCGACATAACCCAGAGATTGTCGACCATACCAACAGCGGTGATCACACTGTCGAGAGAGAAAACAATATCCAGCATAATAATGGTTGCAATCACCCGTGATAGACTGGCTTTGCCGCCGGAACTCGCCTGGTCTGATGCCTCACCCTCAATCAATCCATGAATTTCAGCTGTGCCCTTGTAGATCAGGAAAATACCGCCCCCGATCAGAATGAGATCGCGCCAGGAAATAGCTTGTCCAGAAATTTCGAACACCGGCGTGGTCAACCGCATGATCCAGGCAATGGAGGCCAAAAGCGCAAGCCTCATCAACAAAGCCAGAGCGAGCCCTAGCCTGCGCGCAGAGGCTCTTTGCTCGGGGGGCAGGCGCGTGACCACAATGGCGATGAAGATAAGATTATCAATACCAAGAATAATCTCCAGAAGCGTGAGCGTCAAAAAGCTCAACCACAAATTCGGATCTATCAACCAATCCATGAACCTCAAACCGCCCTTGCACGAGAACCTATATCCTCACATAGTGGAGAAGCTTTGAATGGCAATAAGGCGACTCAAGTTTCTGCAAGCTTTTCCAGACGATCCATATTCAACAAGCGGACACCATCTGGAACGATAACAAGAACCTTTTCGCGCGCCAATTTGGTCATCAAACGGCTAACTGTTTCAACCGTGAGTCCCAGAAAGTCGCCAATGTCCTGACGCGTCATTGGCAATGGGACCAGAACAGACAAATGATCAGATCCACGACCCCAGCGCTTGCGCAGACCCATCAGAAAGGCTGCAATCTTTTCTTCTGCCGTGCGACGACCCAAAATGACCATCTGATCCTGCGCCAAGCTCAATTCATGACTGGCCAGATTATGCAAACGCCGCAAGAGCTGCGGCTTTTTATCGACAAGATTGCTAAATTCAATCCTTGAAAACTGGCAGGCTGAAACCGTTGTCAGCGTATCAGCTGAAAATGCATTACGTTCAGCCATCGACAGACCAAGAAAATCCCCGGGCAAAGCAAAGCCAATAATCTGGCGTCGGCCATCGGGTAAAATCTTGTAAAGCCGAACAGCGCCATCGGTAATATTGTAAACGCTGGTCGACTCCTCTTCCTGTGCAAACAAATTTTGCTTGGCACTCAAACAAAAGGGATGGGCATAACGATTGAGTTCAGCAAGCTCATCTGCTTCAAGCGCGGCACACACGCTCAAAGCTCGCACTTTGCAATGTTCGCAATCGACCGCAGAATGCACATTGGGGCATGGAGCCAGAACCTTGATTTGTGTCAGATTGGACGAATGGTCCACGCAACGCCCCCGTTCTCGAGATAATCTCAAGCTTAAACTATCAAATTGAGATTTTAGGATAAATCTTCTCTTGATCCATATCAATGCCTCTCGCGCATCCCTGATGTCTCATATAAGCATGACAGAGAGCCTGATTGCAGATCATTCAATTTTTCTAGCAGCCCCTTTAAATGTCAAAGTGGCTCGGCAAGCATTTCCATTAGCCAAGCTTTTTAATCCGGATTTGGATTTGGCTGACTGGTCAGCCTATGTTCGCTCTTTGGCGAGCCGACCAGCTCAAACAGCTGGCCTTCAAATGGTGCAGGATCAACGTGGATATGTGCACGCTCTATTTGCCTACAGCATTAGTCGCGATCTTTTATTAAGACGGATTTTGAGGGTCAGTGATCTGGTGATTTGCCTTTTGCCGGGAATGACACTGATAGGAACACTGGCCGAGACTTTCTACGATATCGCCCTCAAATATGGCTGCACTGAAATTATCGTCGAATTGGGCTACTCAAACCCGGCTAGAACAATCTTGCAATCGGCTGGCTTTAATCCGATGTCCATTGAAGGCCTTTTGGTCAAACAAATCAAGAACGGGCATGCGAACTGAGAAGCCTTACGGCTTGCCCGAACGATTGTCATAGCTTTGACAAGTCAAGGTTTGAGTTTATGACTGACCTGCGCCTTGGCTGACGCAGGCGTTCATTTACCCGGGAGCCTCCCATGTCGGGTCTCAAGCCCTCATGGATCAAATATGACAAGATCGCCTTTCTCAGCTCCGGCACACCCGAAGCGGATCTGGCGCTTGGCCATTTAACCAGCCTCTATGGCGATTGCGCGCCTGAAGCAGCAGAGGTGGTCGTCGCTCTGGGCGGCGATGGACTCATGCTGCAAACCCTCCATAGGTTCATGGCTTCGAACAAGCCTATTTATGGAATGAACCGGGGATCGGTTGGGTTTCTGATGAACGAATATCATGCCGAGGGTCTGCATGAGCGCCTGGCTCAGGCTCTGCCCTCCATTGTTCACCCCCTGATTATGCGCTCGACCGACACCAATGGCGATCACGCCGAAGCCCGGGCCATCAACGAAGTCTCTTTGCTAAGGCAATCCTATCAGGCCGCGAAGATTCGGATTTCGGTTGATGACAAGGAAAGGCTCGCAGAATTAGTCGCCGATGGCATATTGATAGCAACTCCGGCTGGCTCGACGGCCTATAATCTGTCAGCCAATGGTCCGATCCTGCCACTCGATGCGCCGCTCATGGCGCTCACACCCATTTCTGCCTTTCGTCCCAGACGCTGGCATGGCGCGCTATTGCCCGAAACAGCAAAAGTCAGTCTCGATATTCTGGAAGCAGACAAGCGACCCGTCGCAGCTGTCGCCGATCATTTTGAAATTAAAAACGTTGCCCGGGTCGAAATCGAAATGGATCATGCCACAGATCTCATTCTGTTGCACGATCCCGGCCATTCGCTTGATGAGCGCATATTGCGCGAGCAATTTGGCTATTGATTGCGCCTTAACAAACAGGTTCAGCTAGGCCGCAATTTTGGCATAGAGTGAGCGCGCATCCTGCCGGAGAGCCTCGGCCTGCAATCGCCCCAGAACAGCAACCAGAGCGTCACTATCGCGATGTTTCATGGCCCTACAATCTGCCAGAACGCGCTCCACATGCCGCACAATGAGCTCACCGGACCCGATTATCTTGGTCTTATCTTGCGCCAATGAATTGAGCGCGGATTTAAAAACCGGCAGCAGAGAAACTGGCAAGCCGGCCCTAGCATAAAGCGCATTAAATCCTGCGTGGCGGAAATTACGAACATGACCGCAAACATTGTTCAAGGGCATATTGGATAATTCACTCAGCGCTGCCTCAAATAAATGAGAATGGCCTGACAAAAGTGAGCGCAGGATCAAGCCTGATGTCAATTGTCCGCGTTTGCGCAAATGCTGGACGAGAGCTAAAGGTCCATCGTGAAAGGAGCGCGCCTCCTCAATGGCAATCATGATAATTGATTTTTCCCACGACTCCCGCGCGGCTCTCTCGGCCCTCTCCTGCGCAATCCACGAAGTTGAAATGACAAATGCCGACAAAGACAAAGCCGCCGCACTTACAAGATCAGCCCGGACAGCTGCCGATAGATAGGAACGCGCCAGAATTGCTTCGCGCAATTCCCCATTGGAGCCAAAGCGCTCAATCATGCGATGCAGCGAAATATCAGCTATCTCGGCCTCTAAATTCATCGCCAAAGAAATTAAAGCCTCACATGAGCCAAATTCTGCCAATCCGTCAGCGACACGAGCTGAGACTTTGCTGCGCAAGGCAATGGCAGATTGAGCAAAGCCATCCCCAATTTTAGCACATTCGATCAGATCAGCATCACTCAGCAAGGGGGATTGGCGCAACACAACCACCGAGACTTCCGATTGATCATTGGCCAGCCCTGTAATGATCGGCCGAGGAATATTTTTCGAAAGGGCCACAGCTTCGGCCAAAGCACGCCGGATGACCGGCGAGGGATCATCGAGCAATGTGGTCAGCACCGCCTCGGCCTCTGTGCGATCGACCGGGCTCAGCTGGCCATTCAAATAAGATTGCACCAAAGCATCTATCGCTTGGGCACGTTCTGCGACACTGGCATTTTGGGTGGAAACGAGAAAATGTCGGACAATCATCAAAAGACCTGATGGCGACAAAAATGCCGCCTGTGAACAATAATCCAATATCTGACGAGCCTGACAAATTATGGTAAACAGAGCTTTAACCCTCTACCCCAGAAATCCCCATGATTTCCAATTCATAGGTAAGAAATGACCGCCTCTCCCCAAATCCATCCCCGCGGTGGTCTGTATTTTGAGTCTTTCGAGCCCGGCGCACATTTTTCTCATCGCCTGACCCGCACACTCACACAGATGGACAATATTCTCTTCTCCAATATGACGCTTAATCCCCAGCCCTTGCACATTGATGTCCATTTTTGTGCAACAGAAACAGAATGGGGCCAGCCCTTGATGAATTCGCTGTTCACGCTTGGTTTAATGATCGGCATATCTGTCAATGATATTTCCAATGGCACGACCATCGCCAATCTGGGTATGAAAGAAGTGCGCTTTCCTCATCCCTTATTTGAAGGCGATACGATTCATTGCACAACTGATGTGATCGGCAAGCGCGAGTCCAAATCACGCCGCGATGCCGGTATTGTCGAATTGCATCATCGTGCTTTTAATCAAAAGAATGAGCTGGTCGCGGAATGCCAGCGGCAAGTCTTTATTAAAAAGCAGCCTCAGGGCTAATCCATGCGCTCTTATCTCTTCACCCCATCCGATCAAATCCGCAAACTGGCAAAGGCGAGATCAAGCGGTGCGGATGTTGTGATCCTTGATCTTGAGGATTCGATTACATGGGACAAGAAAGAGACTGCACGCAGACTTGCTTTCGACTTTTTGCAAGATCAGCAATCCCAAAAGAACCGGCCGCTCTTTTACGTGCGCATCAATGGACTGGAGAGCGAATTGGCGCAGCAGGATCTGGAACATATCCTGCCCGCACGGCCTGATGCGATCCTCTTGCCCAAATGCCAATCGGCACG
>OMIJ01000214.1 GCA_900299065.1 Hyphomicrobiales bacterium | reverse complement strand
GTGCCTGCTAGGCCGACCCCACCCGCTCAAAGCCGAGCGACCCGGGTAAGGCTCTGGGACTTGCTGTCAAGCTCCCGCGTCTTGGCGAGCCCGATTGGACACAGGCCCCGCCAAAATGGCAAAAAGTGCAAGGCGCAATTGACTCTTTGCCCGCCTTGCCCCTATAAGGCCCCACTCGATTTCGGCGCCGCCGACATCGCTCTTTGGCGTAAATTTTGGCAATCAGTGGATTGTCAGTCCTCAGGCTGATGAGCAAAGTCTTGGCACGCGACCTCGTAAACAATTTGGACATGAAAAAAGCCATTTGGGCCCAATTTCATGCTCCCTCAGCTTCGGAGCCGGCCTGTGAAACGCACTTATCAACCCAGCAAGATCGTCCGCAAGCGTCGGCACGGCTTCCGGGCCCGCATGGCCACAACAGGCGGACGCAAGGTTTTGGCCGCTCGCCGCGCCCGTGGTCGCAAGCGTCTGTCGGCCTGATCCGCCCTCCAAGACTCCTTTTCTGGCCATCCAATGGGGAGCGTCCCCGATGACAGGCGCCCGGCCCCGCGCGATTGCCTCCAAAGCGCCTCTGCGCCTGACGAAACGCTCGCAATTTTTGCATGTGGCCAAAGGCGTGCGTCGCCATTGTGCGACCTTCACTTTACAAAGCGCTCCTCGCTCTGCCTCAAAATCTGAGGCCATCACTGCCCAGAGTGAAACGGGGCCGCGCTTTGGCCTTACCGTCACACGCAAGATCGGCACGGCCGTTGTGCGCAATAAGATCAAACGTCGCTTGCGTGAGGCCTTGCGCCTGAGCGATCATGGCGGACATGAGAATTTTGATTATGTGATCGTTGCGCGTTTGCCAGCGCTCACTTGCGACTTTACCCATCTGCGCCAGGATCTGCAGCGCACCATCAAGCAGCTGCATGAAAAACCACATCAGAAAACAGCAAAGACCCAAACAAATACTGCTCTTGTCAATTCTGGTTCTGCCAATTCTGGTGCTGCAAATTTTGACCTAACCCATGCCAATCGCCGCAAGGCGGCTCAGCCCTCCCTCGAACTTAAGAGATCAGGCCCGCAATCATGACCGAGGACACACGCAATCTCATTCTGGCCATTGGCCTGTCCCTGCTGGTCATCATTGGCTGGAATCATTTCTTTGCCCAGCCGCAAATTGCCAATGTGCGCGAGACACAGGCCAAGCTGGAATCGAGTCCAAAGTTACCACAGGACAAGAGCGAGACACCGGCGCTTCCCAATGCCGAAACCAATGCCACACCCACAAAATTGAGCCGTGCGGAAGCACTCGCGACAAGCCCGCGCGTCAAGCTTGATACACAATCTTTGTCCGGCTCGATCAATCTGCGCGGTGGCCGCATTGATGACATTGAACTCAAGGGCTATCGCGAAACCACCGACCCCAAAAGCGCCAATATTGTTTTGCTTGCTCCCAATGGCTCGCCAAATCCCTATTACGTCAGCACAGGTTTCATCCCCAAGGCTGGCTCTCCTATAAAAGTGCCAACACCCGAGAGCCTGTGGAGCGCAGATAAGCAGACGCTCACGCCCCGCCAACCAGTCACGCTGACCTTTGATAATGGCGAAGGCCTGATCTTCCGCCGCCTCATTGCGGTGGATGATGAATTTATGTTCAAAATCACTGAAACGATTGAGAACAAATCTCCCCAAGCCGTCTCCCTCACGCCCTATGCCAGAGCCGTGCGCATCGGCAAGCCTGCATTGGCAGGTTATGCCGTCTTGCATGAAGGCTTTGTCGGCGTCATCGGCGAGTCCCGCGTGCAGGAATTCACCTATGACTCCATCGAAAAAGAGACCAAAGCAACCAAGATCATGAATGGGACGGGTGGCTGGATTGGCCTGACCGATAAATATTGGGCTCTCGCCATAGCTCCCGAGCAAAACCATGTGCTTGATGCCAGCTTCTCTTCAAGTGGTGAAACCACCAAGACCTATCAGGCTGCAGTGCTTGATCAGGCTATCACTGTCGAACCTGGCACCAGCGCCAGCGTAGCAAACAATTTGTTTGCGGGCGCCAAAGTCACGCGGACGATTGACGCATATCAAAGCAAATTGGGCATCAAAAATTTTGATCTGATCATTGACTGGGGCTGGTTCTATTTCATCACCAAGCCTTTGTTCTGGATCATCGATGCCATTTACACAGTGTTTGGCAATTTCGGCATCGCCATTCTCATCGTGACTGTGCTGGTCAAGGGTGTATTCTTCCCGCTCGCCAATCGCAGCTATCTCTCCATGGCCAAGATGAAAGCCGTGCAGCCGCAAATGACGGCGATCCGCGAGCGTTATCCCGATGACAAGCAAAAGCAGCAAATGGAATTGATGGAGCTTTACAAGCGCGAAAAAATCAATCCGATTGCCGGCTGTCTGCCTGTCATTGTGCAGATCCCTGTCTTCTTCGCGCTCTATAAAGTGATCTTCATCACCATTGAAATGCGTCAGGCGCCCTTCTTTGGCTGGATCAAGGATCTGTCCTCACCTGATCCAACCAATCTGTTCAATCTGTTTGGCCTTATTCCCTTTGATCCGACCACATTGCCGGTGATTGGACAATTCCTGCATCTGGGCGTCTGGCCCCTCATCATGGGCGTGTCCATGTTCATTCAAATGAAGATGAACCCCGAGCCAACTGATCCGGTGCAAAAGCAAATGTTTGCCTGGATGCCAGTGATCTTCACTTTCATGCTCGGCTCTTTCCCAGCCGGTCTGGTGATCTATTGGACCTGGAACAATCTGCTCTCGGTCACCCAGCAAGGCGTCATCATGAAGAAGTCAGGCGTCAAGATCGAGCTCTGGGACAATCTGCGCAATATGTTCTCGAAATCAACCGGCTGAGCAATTGACACAAGACAACGAGTCCGTTGATTATATCGAAATCGGCCGCAAGTTTTTTGCTGGCCCTTGCGAATTCATATGGGCGGCCAACGATATTAACAGCCTGCCCAAATTGGGTCCGCCCGAAATTGCTTTTGCCGGACGATCCAATGTCGGCAAATCCTCCTTGCTCAATGCGCTGACCAATCGTCATCATCTGGCGCGCGTCTCCAATACGCCCGGCCGCACACAGCAATTGAATTTCTTTGCGCTTGGTGCACCACCACCTGATGAGCCTTTACGCCTGGTCGATTTGCCCGGCTATGGTTATGCGGCTGTCAGCAAGGGCAAGATCGACACCTGGACCAAATTGATCCACGCTTATCTGCGCGGCCGACCTACATTGGCGCGAGTCTATGTACTGATTGATGGCCGCCACGGCCTCAAAGAATCTGACACGGAAATGTTTGATCTGCTCGATCGCTCGGCCATGTCCTATCAGGTGATCCTGACCAAGCGCGATTGCGTCAAAGTGGCTGACCAGGCTGCAAGGGTCAGGGCAACTGAAGAGGGCTTAGCCAAACGCGCCGCCGCCTATCCTGAAGTGCTCTTCACATCGTCCGAGTCAGGCGAGGGCATTGAAGACTTGCGCGCCGCCATTGTCCGATTGATGGCCGAGCGAGGCCAATGAGGGCTCATGCTCTGATTGAGCTTGCGCCTGTGAGCATATAAAAGAGCATATAGACAAATATTTCGACCAGGCAGGATCAAAGCCATGACAGAAAGCCCGAAAGGCACGCCCGAACAACAGGCGCAAATACTGATGCAGGCTCTTCCCCATATGCTGCATTATGACGATGCCATCATTGTTGTGAAATATGGTGGCCATGCCATGGGCAAGGAAGATATGGCGCGTAGCTTTGCCAAAGATATGGTGCTGCTCGAACAATCCGGCGTCAATCCGGTTGTCGTGCATGGCGGCGGCCCGCAGATTGGCGCCATGCTGGCCAAGCTGGGAATCAAATCAGAATTTGCCGCCGGCCTGCGCATCACCGATAAAGCCACTGTCGAAATCGTCGAAATGGTTTTGGCCGGCTCGATCAACAAACAGATTGTCGGTTTCATCAATAATGAAGGCGGGCGCGCTATTGGTCTGTGCGGCAAAGATGGCAATATGGTCACAGCGACCAAAGTCACCCATGTGCATGATGCAGCCTCCAACAAAGATCTCGAACTTGATCTTGGTTTTGTTGGCGATCCCTCGCGCGTCGATACAACAGTGCTCGATCAGGTGCTGGGCCGCGAGCTCATTCCGGTGCTGGCGCCCGTCTGCCAGGGTGCTGATGGCGAGACCTATAATGTTAATGCGGATACTTTTGCCGGGGCTATTGCAGGAGCGCTGAAAGCCAAGCGGCTTTTGTTCCTCACCGATGTGCCCGGCGTATTGGACAAGAACAAGCAATTGATCAAGGAATTGAACATTGCGCAAATCCGCAGCCTGATTGCTGATGGCACAATTACAGGCGGCATGATTCCCAAAGTCGAGACTTGCATTTATGCCATTGAGCAGGGCGTCGAAGGCGTGGTTATTCTCGATGGTCAAAAGCCACATGCGGTACTGCTAGAATTGCTCACCGATCATGGCGCAGGGACGTTGATCACTAAATAGATTTTTCACGCTCAAGAGTGCGGTCCTCATTTGCACGATGATGCCAATCCCATAGCTGAAATAGTCAAGGCCCAAATAGCCAGCCGTTTTGCTGGTGTGGATATTTGGGTCTTTGATCTCGATAATACCCTCTATCCCGCCGATAGCGATCTATGGCCCAAAATAGACGAACGCATGACCGTCTATTTGTCTGATCTGTTGGGGCTGGATGGCCTGTCTTCGCGCGCTTTGCAGAAATTTTATTATCAGCGCTATGGCACAACCCTCGAAGGTCTGATGCGTGATCATCAGATCAATCCCGATCATTTTCTTGATTTTGCCCATGACATAGATCGTTCTTCGATTAAACCTGATCTTGGCCTTGCCAAAGCCATAGGCGGATTGCCGGGCCGTCGCCTGATCCTCACCAATGGCTCACGCGATCATGCAATCAAAACCACACAGCATCTGGGCCTTGATCATTTATTCGAAGATGTCTTCGACATTGTCGCCGCACAGCTCGTGCCCAAGCCCGCGCCGCAGGTCTATGAAAAATTTTTCGATAGGCATGGCATTGATCCGATGAGAGCAGCCATGTTCGACGATATAGCGCGCAATCTGACCGTGCCCTTTGCCCATGGCATGCGCACCGTGCTGGTCACGCCGCGACAGGGGCAGACAGACCATCGCGAGGCTTGGGAGACGATTTCGCAAAAGCCGCCCAATATCGATTTTGTCACCGATGATCTGGCAGGTTTTGTTGCCCTGATCAGTGCCAGCCTGCCACGCACCCAAAATCCATAACCATTCTTGTGGACCCAGATTGTATACTGTAAGTTTACAAATCTAAGGGGCCTATCATGGTTGTACGGGTCGCAACAGTGGCATTTGAGGGCATTGAAGCCCGGCCAATTGATGTGCAAGTGCAGATTGCGAACGGCAATGTCGGCTTCACCCTTGTCGGCCTCGCTGATAAAGCCGTCACGGAATCGCGCGAGCGCGTCAGGGCGGCGCTCAACGCCTCCGGACTAGCTCTTCCAGCGCGGCGGATCATCGTCAATCTCGCCCCTGCCGAAATGCCCAAAGAGGGCAGTCATTATGATCTGCCGATTGCCCTAGGGATTATGGCCGCGATTGGGGCTATTCCAGCCGATGCCTTGCAGAATTTTACAATTCTAGGCGAATTGGCGCTGGATGGTACAATCACTCCCGTTGCTGGCGCTTTGCCTGCAGCAGTTGCAGCCAATGTCAGGGGGCATGGTCTGATATGCCCTTTTGCCAGCGGGCCCGAAGCGGCCTGGGCCTCTGCCGAGATTGATATTTTAGCCCCGCGTTCACTCATCCAGATCGCCAATCATTTTGCCGGCACGCAAGTCATGGCCCGCCCCGAACCGGCCATACGCCTGCCCGCAGGCCCGCAACCGGATCTGCGCGATATCAAGGGGCAGGAGAGTGCCAAACGCGCCCTCGAAATCGCCGCTGCCGGCGGCCATAATCTTTTGATGACCGGCCCGCCGGGCTCAGGCAAATCCATGCTGGCCGCGCGCTTGCCCTCTATACTGCCAGCCCTCAGCCCGGCTGAATTGCTCGAAGTCTCGATGATCCATTCAATTGCCGGCCTTTTGGCTGATGGCGCCTTGACGGATCGGCGGCCCTTTCGCGCACCCCATCATTCCGCCTCAATGCCAGCTTTGGTCGGCGGCGGCATAGGTGCCCGCCCGGGTGAAATTTCCCTCGCCCATAATGGCGTTTTGTTTCTCGATGAATTGCCTGAATTCCAGCCACAAGTGATCGATAGCCTGCGCCAGCCGCTCGAAACAGGCGAGGTCGCCATTGTTCGAGCCAATCATCGCGCCAATTATCCCGCCCGCTTTCAGCTCATCGCGGCTATGAACCCCTGCCGCTGCGGCCATGCGACTGAACCCGGCTATGCCTGCAAAAGACAACCCAATGAGCGTTGCATTGCCAATTATCTGGCGCGCCTCTCCGGCCCCTTGCTGGATCGCTTTGATCTGATGATTGATGTGCCCGCTGTCAGCGCCAGCGATTTGATCCTACCACCCCTG
>OMIJ01000213.1 GCA_900299065.1 Hyphomicrobiales bacterium | reverse complement strand
CCAGCAAAGCCTCGACATCCCAGACCGAGCGACCAATCACATGAGAGCGAAACATATTCAGCTCGACTTCCAAAGTCTCCATCGTCGAGCCCATATGCGCCGTCGCAGAGGCATAGCCATACCCAATATGACCGTCTTTGGTGGTGATGCGCAGTACCAATCCTTCAACCGTCGATGTCGCTGCCAAAGCGAATTTCCATGTTGGATCATCCTTGGGCATGATGCTGCGCGACAGGACGAATTCAGTGATGATCACGCTTTTGCTCTCCCGGCCCCGTGTCTAGGGTCTCCCCCCCAACCTTCGGGCTTAAAGGGTTGGAGAACCGAGCCTGTCCGAATGAGGCAGGAGAGTCAACGCCCCGCCCGCAAGGCCTTAAAGAGCTGCCAAAGCGGGCATTGCGACTGGCCTGCCTTGGTTTATACATAGGTGCAGCGGACCAATTCGATTGGGTATATTATGGACAAGCATGTGGTGGCACGAATCGACGAGGTGAAACCCGGCGAGCATAAAAAAGTCACGGTTCGTGGCCGTGATATCGCCCTGTTCAATCTCGCAGGCCAATTCTATGCCATTGGTGATCGCTGTCCGCATGAGGCTGGTTCGCTCAGCGCTGGCTGCAAGGTGAGTCTGGCCGAGTCGGATGCGCCCGGCCATTACCGCCTCTCAAGGCGTGGCGAATTTATCAAATGCCCCTGGCATGGATGGGAATTCGACATCAAGACCGGGCAATCTTATTGTGATCCCTTCAAAATGCGTGTGCGCGCTTATGAGGCTGCCATTACCAGCGGCGAAGATCTCACCAAAGGACCCTATATTGCCGAGACGTTTCGTGTGTCGATTGATGCTGATTATGTGGTGATCGAATTATAAAGGCAGGCCTGTGCCATTTAACGTAAATGGCTCTCGATCATCCGAACCTGAAATGGTTTTAAAGGCGCATAGGCTGAAAAGCTTGATGGCAAGAGCGGCAAAGCCCCCTGCATAAGCTTTAGGGGTGAGACATCTAATGGCTGGCCGATTTGTGATTTTACTTGTGAGCTCGCCGTTAATTCAGCGGGCTTGCTGGGAGGCAGAGGTACGGCGGATTGCGCTGGCTTGAGGCTTGCAACTTCCACAGCTCGTGCTTTTGGGACCTCTGGCGAAGCTGATGGCAAGATTTTTGTCATGAGCTCCGACATGGCTTGCGCAATACCAGTGCCGCGCTCTTGTGGTGTGGCGGCTTTGGCAATCAAAAGAGTGCGCTTTTGCGTGCAATCTCTTATGCCCAGCTCGATCAATTCCGCACCCAAGAGGGTTTGATATTGACGGGTAAGTGCGCCCAGTCTGGCGCGAATAGCGGGCGGATAAGAGAGAAACAAATCTTGCGAGACAGATTGATCAATGATTCGTGTCTGTTCATCATAGGCTTGATGAAATCTGATCAGACTATCGGGATAGACGCAGACATTAGGCAGGCTCAAAGCCAGAGTACAGGCCGAGCGACATTCTTGCAGACGCACTTCGCGGTTTTCACGGCGATAGACTTCGGTTTGTTCGCGATAGTCTTTTACATAGCCCCCAATGTCGCGGACCACTTCTACGGGCGCAGGCGCTGGCGGGGGATCGAGATAGGTCAAAAGTTTCGGCCTAGGATAATAAAGGGCTCACCTCTTCAATCATCATGACTGGGTGAATGGATGGTTAAACAGGGCCAATAGGGCTTAATTTTGGCACACGCGTGAAAATCAACAGGCTCAGTCTGAGATTGGTAAATCAGCCACTTGAACAACCATCGCGCCGCCTTCCGCTGCAGCTTGCTCTGCGGCACGGATCGCGCTGGGTAAAAGCTGGGCAATGAGATCCGCCCCGCGATGAAGGCTAGAGGCTATGCCAAAGCTTAAAGACACATGCTCTCGCCAAGCGGAATCATGATGAGGAATCATCAGCTCGGCAATCGACTGACCTAGATTTTCTGCACGCAGATAAGCCTCCGCTCGCGTCGACCTTGTGATGATGGCAAAACATCCTGGCTCATAAGCAGCGAGCAAATCATCCATCCGCGCTTTTGCTGAACCCAAACAACTGGCAATCTTGCCCAGCATGGATTGCGTGGCCTCAGCTCCGTTCAAATGTCTATAACTGGTGAGTTGGTCAACCAGACCAACAATAACAGTCAAACCCTGCTGATCATTCTGACGACCATGCCATTCAAGGCTGTCAATCAAAATTTGTCGGCCCAATAGGCCTGTTTCAGCATCAAGACCCGCCCCTTCGGATGATTTCCAAATGCTGCGCGGGCGCCGAAAGCGCTGCAATTCGATTTCCATCACCCGACGTCGTTCAACTTGCGCGAGATGACGCTGGATCGCGCGCATGCGCGCTTGTAGCTCAATATCAAAGAAGGGTTTGAACAAATAATCACTGACACCGGCAACAAAGGCCTGCGTCAGTATTTCAATATTTCCAGGCTGGGTGAGAATAATAATAGGCGTGTCGCGATAGAGCGGATGGAGGCGTAATTGAGCACATAATTCTATCGCATCGGCATCTGTGAAATCGCCATCGATCACGAAGGCCGAAAACAAGGTCTCATCCGGTTTTGACTGAGACTCTATAATCTTGAGGAGCTGTGAGGCGGAATGAACAGAGCTCAGTTGATTAAAGCCGCCCGCTTGAAGGGCGCGCTTAACAGAGTCTGCCTCGGGTCCGGGCCGCATGGCCAGTAAGATGCGCATCAACCCTCAATTGGTTCCTCATCCTGATTTTTGATACACCCGCCAGCCTGATTTATCGTAAACGAGCGCATAACCCGGCATGCCATTTTTATAAAGATATGGGAAAATTTCATGGACGGCATCGCCATCGCGTCGACCAATATCAGCATATCGAACTGCGACAAATTGCGTATCGAGAGTTTTTGTCATTCGGACAATTTCAAACTTGGGATCATGGGGAGTCAACAGGCCTCTGGCTGAGCGACGCCCCGCCAATAAGGCTGGAGCTGCGCGCGTATCGATGAGCACGTCATTGCGACCAATCAGAGCGCGGCCCAGAGTGAGATCTGCAGGTTCATCCTGAACTTGTTCCTCGCCCTGAAGAGCACTCAACCAGGCATTATTCTCAGGATCAGGCACAAACACAAAAGTGAGTAACCCGCCGACCAGACCCAAAGTGGCCAATCCGGTGGCAAGCAAAGAGCGATTGTCTTGAATGGGCAGAACAGCCAGGCTGGCGGCTGCAAAACCCAACAATGCGGCAACACTCAACAATGGCTGGGATGGAATGGCAAAGGCCAGACTCAAAGCTGATGCCAATGGAACACAGATTGTGAGCGCGAGGAGTGGAAGATATCTTGGCAGACGTCGGCGCAAGAGTGATAGTCCGATGATCAAAACCGGTGCATTGATCAGAACCAGAATCAAATGGAGTGGAATGGTCGTAAGCTTATCCAAATGAAGCAGGCTTTCGAATGGCAATTGCACTTGCGCAATCGTCAATTCGTCCAATTGTAAGGAAAGCCCATGGAATAAATAACGCGGATCACCCGTAAACAGCCATGACACATAAATGGCACCGCCGAGGACAAGCAGCAAAGGAAAAAGGACTGTGAGATGGGCACCGAAATTAGAATATTTATTGTCCTGCGGCCCCAAAAAAACAATTGTGAAAGCGGCCAATGACAGACTGAGCAAAATTCCAAGCGGATGCGAGAGAGCCAATAGAGCAAGACCAAAGGAATAGCCCATCAGATCGACCACATTGCCTCTGGCCCGCAGACGAAAGGCCATGGTCGCAACAAACCAGCTGGCGAAAGCCAGAATGACCGCCGATAAGCCGCGGGTGATTTCGCTAATGAAAACCGGATTGCAGATCAATAGAGCCACGAGCGCCATGGCTGTTGGCCAGCGATATCCTGCTTGAATGAATCCCTGCAACCAGGCGCAGGTCAGGCAAGCCAGTATAAAGGCACATGCCAAAGTTGGCGCTGGTACGAGTGAAGCTTGGGTGAGACTTAATGTCAGCAAGCTCAACAGATAAGGCAGACTGGGAAATGTGAGCAGAAAATCACGTAAGGTGGTCACGCCATCCAAAGTTGAAATCGCATAACCCATCAGATCAATGTTTTCGCGTGACATAAAGCCGTGCAAGGCCAACCAGGCCATGATCCCGCACAGAGTTGAAAATGTTGCCGCGCCAATAATCACATAGGGCCAAGACCGGATCATGCCGCTTGCCTCAAATTGTGTTCTTCTGCTTGAGGTGTGGACTCCAATTGATCATGATGAGCGAGCGCCAGTTCATTGGCCGTCTGTTGTGAGAGGCCATGCTCGGTTTTTTCCCAATAGAAGGGATTGAAGATGAGCTGACCGAGCGCCTTATAAGCGGCAATCGACATCATTACCCAATAACCCATCACCGTCAGGGCCCATGGGGAAAGCCCGGTCCATTTGCGACGATAAGGCGCGATCATCATCAGATAGAGGAATAATCCATTACCGATAATAAGATTGAACAGGCTGAAAAACAAAAGAGCAGATGGGAAAAATTCTGATACTGAACTGGCTGAAGACAGAATCCAGACGAGAAACACAGCCCAACACAGAGGATTGATCAAACCGGAAAAAGCCGTGCCCCCGATAAAAAGCAAAAGGCTGAAAGTTCCAAGCGGGCCGACTGTACGCCATAATTGGACTGGTCGGCGTGAATGGACCAGCAAGGTCTGCATATAACCCTTGATCCAGCGAGAGCGTTGACGAATCCAGTTTCGACCATTGCAATTAGCTTCTTCAAAAGTGGTAGAATCTATCACACCCACTTCATATTTGCGCTGCGCCAGACGTATGCCCAGATCAGCATCCTCGGTGACATTAAAAGGATCCCAAGCGTGCAATTTGCGTAACACACGGGTTCTGAAATGATTAGACGTTCCCCCCAAAGGCACCGGGACTTGCAATTTCTGCAAACCTGGCAACATCAAATCAAACCAGAGCGAATAATCCAGAGTGAACATGCGGGTAAGCCAATTTTCATTGGCGTTGAAGTAATTCAACCGGCATTGAATGCAGGCCGTACGCGGCGAAGCATTTTGAAAGGCCGCAACAACCTTGCGTAATTGGTCGGGCTCGGGTTTGTCCTCGGCATCATAAATCACGAGATACTCGCCACGGGCAAAGGGCAAAGCATAATTGCAAGCTTTGGGTTTGGTTTGCGGCTGCGAGGGTGGCACGAGAATAATTTCAAAATTTGGCTCTAGCCGCTGCGCCTGAACAGCTGTCAGAGTTTCAAGATCTCCCTCTTCCAGAATAATTTTGATATCGAGCTTGGCGAAAGGATATTCCAATGCCCGCAAGCTGCGCACCAGAATAGGCAATACATTGGGCTCCCGAAACATAGGAACAAAAATTGTATAGGTGGGCAAATCCTCATCGCGCAATTGCCGCATTTGAGCATCAATTGCTCTGGCAGAGGTTGTTTGGCCGACACTGCCCGCGATCACCAGAACAGCTTTAAACAGACAGCTACAGAGATAAAAAAAGGTCATCGCTGCATTCAGTGCGATGATGGTGAGTATTGGCTGAAAGGCCAATCCTGCTATGAGCAGACTCAGGATCGAATAGAGAAAGATCGCCTGACCACGAGACAAGACGGTTCTGGCCGACATATCAGGATCCATCTCGGCGAGCTCATAGACGGCACGATGGGAAAGCTCCTTGGCAAATTCCTGCTGTACAAAGCCTATAATGTCATTTTTTGAGGTGATTATAAATTCAATGGCTGATCCCCATTTTTGCCGCGCCAGAAGCAGACTCTTCGGTCCGGGATCTGTGAGTGCAATCACAAGATGATCGCTATTCCTGGACGTCGGCATCATCAAATGAGCTAGATAAAAATCTATATCTTTTGGGTCGAGCAGGCTTTTATCGACTCTTATGTGCGAGAGCCGAATAAAGGGAAGCGCATGATAGCAAGCAACAGCACGTCGATAGACCTCTTCGCGCAACCACCATTTTGATAATAAAACGT
>OMIJ01000212.1 GCA_900299065.1 Hyphomicrobiales bacterium | reverse complement strand
TGCCGGCATTCCCATTGCTCTGGCCTCAACTTTAATGAGCGACAAACGACTTGCTACCATCGTGCCTGATCCCAAAGCTTCGGCCGATGACTGGTATGCAGTCAATCAGGCGGCGCCAATCAATCATATGTTGGTGGTGCGCAAATCTCTGGCGCAGTCACGCCCTGATTTGGTGCGTGAAGTCTATCGCATGTTCCGTGCTGGCCGCGATGCACTGCCAGCGACACCCACGGGCCAGATCGATATGCTGCCCTATGGTATTAACAAGACAAAACGCAGTCTCGAATTGGTGATTGGCTATGCGCATGAACAAGGCGTCATTCCGCGCCGCTTCAGCGTGGATGAGGTCTATGCCGATGCGATCAAAATATTAGGCGATGAGGCCTTTTGATTTGTTGATGACCTCTACCAGCCCTTGATCCAATATTCGGCGGCAGCCAGATCATCGGGCCTGTTCACATTGAAGAAGGGATCAGGCCCATCATCTGGCGCATCAAAATCCACTCGTTGATATGAGATCAATTCCAAAAGAGCGCGCGGGCCGCGTTCGCCTTGCGCAAATCGTTTTGTCATCACGGGCAGGGCCGAGCAGGGCCAAAGCACAAAGAGCGGCTCGGGGCCTGTCTGGCTGATCGCGAGTGCCGCATGATTTTGCGTATTGGCTGATTGCAGGCGGGCGACGAGATCAAGCGGCAGAAATGGCGCATCGGTTGGCGCGGTGACAATATGCGAATGGCCTGTCTCCTGCGCCCATTGCATTCCGGCCAATATGCCTGCCAAGGGGCCATCTTCTCCAATTGTAGCGCCGCTATCGGGCAGGATTGGGCAATCGAGAAAATGCAAGCGCTCGAGATCGCCATTGGCGCTGCAGGCGAGGGCGGTGACTTGCGGTCTGAGGCGCTCTGCGACATGCGCAATCATTGGCTTGCCTGCGAGGGGTGTCAGTGGCTTGTCTTGCCCCATGCGGCTGGAGCGTCCGCCCGCCAGAATGATCCCGGCTATGGAATTGTGCATGATTGGTCCGTCGCTTCCGCGAGTCTGATTGACCCGCTTTAAACTCCCCATATAACCCTTGAGGTTCAGGGTCCATGAAAGAGCTTGCCGTGATCACCGAGAAAGACATTATTAACGCCTTGCACATTGTCTTGGGCCCCGATGGCAAGACGCCTTTGCCCAATAGCGGCGCTTTATCTGGCCTCACCACAGTTGGCAGCAAAGTTTTTGTGTCGATTGCCATTGACCCTTCCCGTCAAGTTGAGATGGAGCCCATGCGCCGCAATGCGGAGGCAGCTTTGCGCGCTTTGCCGGGCGTTACCAATGTGGCTGTCACCTTGACGGCGGATCGTCCTCAGGGGGCCGGGGCCGCTTCGGCCGGGCCAGGTCCGAAGGCGCAGGCGGCGACAAAGGGGCAGGCCATTCCGGGCATTTCCCGCATTATTGCTGTGGCGAGTGGCAAGGGCGGTGTTGGCAAGTCGACCACTGCGGTCAATCTGGCGCTCGCTTTGTCTGCCCGCGGCTGGCGGGTGGGTGTGCTTGATGCGGATATTTATGGCCCCTCGCTACCCCGTCTGTTTGGCCTCACCGGCAAGCCCCAGCCCGCACCGGGTGCTGACGGAGGCAAGAAAATGCTGCCTCTTGAGGCTTATGGCCTCAAAGTGATGTCGATTGGCTTTCTGGTTGCCGAGGATACAGCAATGATTTGGCGCGGCCCCATGGTGATGTCAGCGCTCACGCAAATGATGCGCGAGGTTGTTTGGGGAGATTTGGATTGCCTCATCGTGGATATGCCGCCCGGCACGGGCGATGCGCAATTGACGATGGCGCAGGGCGTGCCTTTGGCGGGGGCGGTGATTGTCTCCACTCCGCAGGATCTTGCTTTGCTTGATGCAAGGCGCGGAATTGCCATGTTTCAGAAAGTGGCTGTGCCTGTGCTGGGTATTGTCGAGAATATGAGCTATTTCCTCTGCCCGCATTGCGGCGGGCGTTCGGATATTTTTGCGCATGGCGGTGCGCGCCATGAGGCCGAGCGCTTGGGCGTGCCATTTTTAGGCGAGGTGCCGCTGCATATGACGATCCGAGAAATGTCAGATGCCGGCCGGCCGATTGTGGCGCAAGCTCCGCAGGGTGAACATGCCGCGGCCTATTTAGCGATTGCGGATCAAGTCATGGGCCGGTTGGAAGGGGCGCAAAAACCCGCACCGCAGATCCTCATTGAATGAGGATCTAGCCTATTGGCTAAGGTCTTTTCGAGACCAGAGGCCATGGACGGCTAAGCATTCTTTAGGTTAGACTTTCCTAGCATGAGCCAAAAGGCTCGATAGGGAGGGTGATTTGATGAAGCGTCGTCAATTTATCAAGACTGCTGGTTTGAGTGTGGCGGGGGCTGGGCTGGCCGCACCGGCTATTGCGCAGGCCAATCCGGAAATTCGCTGGCGTCTGCCTTCGAGCTTTCCAAAATCGCTCGACATTCTCTATGGCGCGGCGGAGACGATTGCCAAATTCACCGCAGAAATGACCGATAATAAATTTCAGATCCAATGTTTTGGTGCGGGTGAAATCGTGCCGCCTCTCAATGTGCTGGATGCTGTGCAAGATGGCACGGTCGAAGCATGCCACACGGCTATGTATTATTTCTGGGGCAAGGATCCGACTTTTGCCTTTGGAACGGCTGTGCCCTTTGGCATGAATTTGCGGCAGATGGATGCCTGGTTCCATGATGGCGGTGGCAATGCTTTGATTGACGAGTTTCTCGCCGATTATAAAGTTGTCGGCATGCCAGCTGGCAATACTGGCACGCAAATGGGCGGCTGGTTCCGCAAGGAGATCAAGACGGTTCAGGATTTCTCCGGTCTGAAATTTCGTGTTGCGGGTTTTGCAGGCGCTGTGTTGCAAAAATTGGGCGCTGTGCCGCAGGTGATTGCAGCGGGTGATATTTATCCTGCGCTTGAAAAGGGCACTCTGGATGCAGTCGAATTTGTCGGCCCTTATGATGATGAAAAGCTCGGCTTCAATAAGGTTGCGCCGATTTATCATTATCCCGGTTGGTGGGAGGGTGCGGCGGCGCTGCATTTGCTGATCAGCAAGGACAAGTTTGAAGCCCTGCCGAAACATTATCAAAATGTGCTGCGCCGGGCTGCGCAAATTGCCAATAAGGAATGCCAGACCAAATATGATGCGGCCAATCCTGCCGCGCTCAAGCGCCTTGTTGCTGCTGGCACACAATTCAAACCCTTCCCGCAAGAGGTGATGGAAGCCTCCTGGAAAGCGGCCAATGAAGTAACCGCAGAAGTGGCGGCGAAAAATGCCAAATTCAAAAAGATGAATGATGCCTATCAGGCCTTCCGCAATGATCAATATTTGTGGTGGCAGGTAGCTGAATATTCTTTCGACAATTTCATGATCCGGCAAAGAGCAAGATAAGAGACGCTCAAAAACATCAAAGCCCCGCATGCGGGGCTTTTTTGTTTAGCTGTTTTCTGCGTTGATCAGAATTTCAATGGCGGTGGATCATCTGCATCCAGCTTTGGTGCCATCGATTTAAGCTGATCCTCGATCTGTTGCGGATTGAGTTCTATCTTGTTCGATTTATAGACCATGACCATGGCTGGAAACAGGATCACCAAAAGCACCATAATCAATTGCAGGCCGACATAGGGAATGGCCCCCCAATAGATTTGTGATGTGGTGACGGGCCTTATGATCGCGCCTGTTACACGGTCCTGATAGGGCTCTTTGGGCGCAACCGAGCGCAGGAAGAAGAGCGCAAAGCCAAAGGGCGGATGCATGAAAGAGGTTTGCATATTCACACCCAGCATGACGCCCAGCCAGATTGGATCAATGCCAAGCTTTTGTGCGGCAGGCCCGATCATAGGGATGACAATGAAGGCAAGCTCGAAGAAATCGAGAAAGAAAGCCAGCACAAAGACAAACAGATTGACGAAGACAAGAAATCCGACCTGTCCACCTGGCAAAGAGGTGAGCAAATGCTCCACCCAATTATGGCCATTCACGCCATAAAAGGTGAGTGAAAAGACTCGTGCGCCAATCAGGATGAAGACCACAAAGGTTGATAATTTGGCCGTTGTGTCCATGGCCTGTTTGATCAAGCCAAGATCAAGGCGCTGGCGTGACCAGCCCATGAGAATAGCCCCCATAGCGCCCATGGCACCGCCTTCTGTGGGTGTGGCTATGCCAACGAAAATCGTACCCAGAACAAGAAAGATCAAAGTCAGGGGCGGCACCAGAGCCAAAATGACTTTCTCGGCCATGTTGGACATCAGGGCTGATGCGCTTAAGCGATTGGCCTGCGCAATCAGATAGAGGATCGCAATGGCTGTGCTGGCTGACCATATAATCGCATTGTCTGCAGCCATATCGGTGAAGCGATTGCGATAGAGATCAAAAAATACCGCAGCGAGCCAGGCTGCAAGACCAAACCAGATGAATGTGTTCAGTCTTGGCGAGCGCCCCAATTTCTTCAGCCGCTCGCCACGCAGATAATTGGCAAAGGTCAGGATCGCCATGACACCCGCACCAATCCATCCGGCGGGATGGTTAAAGGCGGAGACGCTAGGCGCAGATAAGCCCGGTTCACTGAAGCCGGGAAAACCAATGATGGTTTCGATGATCCAATGAAAGAGGGGTGTGGCCAGAAGCATCAATCCGATTGCGCTCGAAAGGCCAATGCGCGGCGCGGATTGGGTGTTTTCGGGAATGCTGCGCGCTTCAAGTGGTAAAGCGGGCGCATAATCAGGTTTGATGAGGGTTACGAGAAAAACATAAGCGGCATAAAGGCAAGTGAGGATGAGGCCGGGGATAAAGGCCCCGCGATACATGTCGCCAACAGATTTGCCCAATTGATCGGCCATTACAATGAGCACGAGCGAGGGCGGGATAATTTGTGCCAGAGTCCCAGAGGCGGCAATCGTGCCAGATGCAAGTCTGCGATCATAGCCATAGCGCAGCATGATCGGTAGAGAGATGAGACCCATGGAAATGACCGAAGCGGCCACAACACCTGTTGTCGCTGCCAGCAGAGCGCCAACAAAGATCACGGCATAGGCAAGACCACCGCGCACAGGGCCGAATAATTGCCCGATCGTGTCGAGCAAATCCTCCGCCATGCCGGAGCGCTCCAAAATAATGCCCATGAAGGTGAAGAAGGGGATGGCCAGCATTGTATCATTGCTCATCACCCCCCAGACCCTCTCGGGCAATGCAGCCAGCAAAGGCCAATCGAGGCTGATTGCACCTTGTGACATGGGGGCCAGTTCAACGCCCACTGCAAAAAAGAATAATCCGACAGCTGCCAATGAAAAGGCGACGGGATAGCCCAGCAAAAGCACGGCAATGAGCGAAGCAAACATGATCGGTGCCATGTTTTGTGCGATGAAAGCGGCCATGCTGATCCTCTTCCTCGCTCAGGACGCTTGCGGTTCAGCCGCAACAGGCTTGATCCAGGGATCGGGAATAGCGCCCGTGATAACTGCCATGCGCTTGATGAGTTCGGACAAAGCCTGCAAGAGCAGGGTGAGAAATCCGATGGGTATCAGAAAGCGCGCCGGCCAAATCGGTAGGCCGCCAGCACTTACAGAAAGTTCCCAATGATTTGTTATGGGCTTGGCCAGAAGGGGCAGGCTGATCACAATTATTACGATCAAGCATGAAACAAGCACCACAGGCAGAGTTATATTTGACTGTGCTGGTTTCTTTTTCCATTCACGCGCACCCAGAACGAGCAACAGGATTAAGGTGAGCAGCGCGCTTAAAAAGATCACATCATCACTCGTGACCATCCCCGTTTTATTGAATGAGCGCCAGGCCATAGTCGCGCTGAGCCAGACCATCAGGCCAGACAGGGGAATTAGAAAAAAGATATGACCGAAAATATCAATCAGATTGCGCCAGCGAGGCGACAGACGCCCATTCACAATGTCGATGCGGATGTGCTCATTCATTTGCAAAGTATAAGCACTGCCCAGAAGGAATACAGCGCTGAACAAATACCATTGCAATTCGAGAAAGGCATTGGAGCTTGTGTTGAAGGCATAACGCACAATGGCATTGAGACTTGAGACAATCACGACCGCCAGAATGGCCCAGCTCGTGGCGCGACCGAGCCAACGATTGAAGGCATCTATATGGTGACTGATACGCAGGGCGTAATGCATGTCTCCTCCGCGAATGAGCCATCTACCGGCCTCTTCTTCAGACCAGAGTGCCAGTCTTAAGCGGGAAGGTCTAGTGAGTTTGGCGCAAAAGACGCAAGAGACGGTCACCTGCAATTGTATAAATGCCCGAGACCACCACAATGCTCATGCCGACAAAGGACCAGAAATCGGGCATATGTCCCCAGATCAATAGCCCCAGAAGGAGCGCGAAGGGAACGGCCGTATAGCGGAAGGGTGAAACCAGACCAATATCCGCCCCCCGATAAGCGAGGATGATCGCATAATTTGCGCTTGTCGCGAGGCAAGCCGCCCCGCTGATATAGGCCCATTGATGCAATGTTGGCGTTACCCAAATCTCGGATGGGCTCAAGACCAAACCACCAAGGCCACTGGCCAGCGTCGAGGCAAAGGTGATCATCAGTGATGAAATATTGGCATTCACAAGTCGTGTGGCCAGATCGCGGCTGGCTGCAAATAGAGCCGCTGCCAGAGCCAGCACCATTGCAGGTGCAAAGCCCGAGGCATCAGGTCTGGCAATAATTAACACACCTGCGAAACCGGCAAAGATTGCCAGCCAGCGCCCAGGGCTGACATATTCTTTCCAAACGAGCGCGGCCCAGAGCGACATTAAAATCGGCACGGCTTGTATGATGGCCGTCATTTCGGCCAGTGGCATCATTCTGAGCGCATAAACATAGCTCACAGTCAGTGAGACTTCAAAGATCGAACGAAGATAAATGGCGCGATTGGTAAAAACAGGACGAGGGTTGAATTGTCCCGTCCATTTTAAAATCGCAAACAGAAGACTTCCGGCAATTATCCCACGCAGCAAGATAATTTCAGGGACGGGCAGGCCTTCTGTTGCCAGTTTGATTAAGCTGTCGTTGACGGTGAACAGGCCCATTGAGCAAGTTAAGGCCAGTATGGCGCGTCGATTGCCCGCTGGCGAGGCGGGACTCTGATGGGTCATCCGCCTGTGACACTCATGTGTCGCATCACAGCCGGGGCCTGAGTGGTCCGGTCGATGACAAAATCATGTCCCTTGGGTTTGCGCGCAATGGCCCGTTCCATTTCAGCGAGCAAAAGATCATCAGTGCTGGATGCGCGCAGAGGTGCGCGCAGATCTGCTGCGTCGTCCTGGCCAAGGCACATATAGAGCGTGCCAGTGCAAGTGATGCGAACTCGATTGCAGCCTTCGCAGAAATTATGGGTGAGGGGTGTGATAAAGCCGAGGCGGCCCTGTGTTTCGCGCACGCGCACATAGCGGGCAGGCCCGCCTGTTGCATAGTCAATGTCATCAAGATGGAAGGTGTCGAGCAATTGCGCTTTGACTTGCGAGAGCGGCAAATATTGATCGACGCGCTGACCATCCACCTCGCCCATGGGCATGACTTCGATAAAGGTCAGATCCATGCCACGCCCATGCGCCCAGCGAATGAGGGGAACGAATTCATCCTCGTTGAAATCTTTCAAGGCAACTGCATTGATCTTGATTTGCAGACCGGCCTTTTGAGCGGCATCTATACCGGCGAGAACTTGTTTGAGATCGCCCCAGCGTGTGATGGTCTTGAAACGATCCTCCATCAATGTATCCAGCGAGACATTGATGCGACGCACGCCACAATCTGCAAGCTGCTGGGCATAGCGCTCCAATTGCGAGCCATTGGTTGTGAGTGTCAGCTCTTCGAGTGCGCCTGTGGTGAGGTGACGGGAGAGCGAACGGAACAGGCTCATAATGTCGCGACGCACCAGAGGCTCGCCGCCGGAAATGCGGATCTTGCGCGTGCCGCGATTGACAAAGGCTGAGCACAGACGATCAAGCTCTTCAAAGGTGAGCAGGTCACGCTTGGGCAGAAAGGTCATGTCTTCCGACATGCAATAGACACAACGAAAATCGCACCGATCCGTCACTGAAACGCGGATGTAGGAAATCTGGCGACCAAAAGGGTCCACCAAAGCCGGGCGGCCAGAGATGAGGCTGTTTCCACTGGTTTGTGTCATGCTAGTATATTGGAGTGTCACGGGGTCTGTTGCAAGGCCTTCTAGGCGATCATGTGGAGAGTTTATAATCTTGAGTGAACCTTCAAAGCCAACCCCAATGTCTTCCCCAAATCCCTGGCCAGTGCAAATTAAGCTCAGGCCGCAAGGACGGCATTTGGCCGTGACCTATGACAATGGTCAGAGCTTTGAACTTAGTGCTGAATATCTGCGTGTCGAGAGCCCTAGCGCCGAGGTGCAAGGCCATTCTG
The DNA here is from genome assembly GCA_900299065.1 of Hyphomicrobiales bacterium. Lineage (GTDB taxonomy): Bacteria > Pseudomonadota > Alphaproteobacteria > Rhizobiales > Beijerinckiaceae > Terripilifer. The sequence goes on along the minus strand of OMIJ01000212.1, from coordinate 1,918 downwards.
CAGCGCAAAAACAAACCATTGGCGGCAAAAGCCTGGTCGTCATTACAAAGATTGAGCCTGTGGGCAATTATGCCGTTCGGCTCATCTTTGATGATAGCCATCAGAGCGGGATTTTCACCTGGGCCTATCTCTATGAGCTGGGCACGCATGAGGCACGCAAATGGGGGGATTATCTCGAACGCCTGAAGGCCAAGGGCCTGTCCAGATAAAAAGGGCCTTTCCAGATAAAAGACCTATCGAGATAAAGAAACTATCGCGTGAAGCAGATCGGTTTTGAGTAAAGCCGATCCACTCAATTCCGGTTCAAATGTTTAGCGCGACACAATCACTTGCGTGCCAACCTTGACCCTTGTGTAAAGGTCAGTGACATCTTCATTGGTCATGCGGATGCAGCCGGAAGAAACGGCCTGGCCAATTGTCTCAGGCTCATTCGATCCGTGGATACGATAGAGCGAAGAGCCCAGATACATAGCGCGAGCACCAAGCGGATTATCCGGCCCGCCCTTCATATGGCGGGGCAGGTCGGGGCGGCGCTTGAGCATTTGGGCAGGCGGTGTCCAATCGGGCCATTCGCGTTTATTGGTGATCACATGTGTGCCGGCCCAATCAAAGCCCGGGCGTCCGACGCCAACGCCATATTTGATCGCCTGATTATTTGGCAAAATGAAATAAAGGCGTCTTTCTTTAGAGGAAACAAAGATCGTGCCCGGGGCATATTTGCCATCATAAGAGACGGTCTCTCTTCGAATAGAAGAGGCTTGCGGGCGTCCGTTACCCGAGAGGGAATAATTACCAAAGAAGGCGGCCGGATTATCATCAGAGGAGTCGATAGCCAGAGAGGCACCGGTCTGAGCCGCAAGGCCAGAGAAAAGAGCGAGAGTAAAAAGCAGTGTGCGACTCATCGGCTGACCTTTTTATGAAAATCTATCTCTAACATATTCGGTGGGAAGGATATGTATCCTTCCCCTCATTCTTAAGCCTAATCTTAAGGCGTGGATTGACTAGCAGGCCGTGAGTTTGCGCTCAACCGGCAGATCAAAATAGGGGCGCACATGAATGCCGGCATAATTGCCCGCCAGACATGAGACGATCCACAGCCAGCCATGCACGCTGCCAGAGGAAATGCCTGAGAAAAACGCGCCTATATTGCAGCCATAGGCCATTCTTGCGCCATAACCCAGCAGCAAGCCGCCCAGCACTGAGGCAAGCAAATGGCGCATGGGCACACGCCAGACGGGATTGAATTTATGGGCCAGACCGGCAGCCGCCAAAGCGCCCAGCATAATGCCGAAATTCATGACCGATGTCGTATCGCCCAAAACACTATTCTCGAGTGCTTTTTGTTGGGCTGGTGAGGACCAGGAGACCCAGGTATCAACCGGCACGCCAAGATTATAGAGGATCTTACCGCCCCAAAGGCCAAAAGCAGAGGTTACACCCCAGGGGCGACCGGCCAGATAAAGGGTGAGGAAGTTCAGCAATGCCAGAGCAATCGCGCCGCCGACCAAAGGCCAGGGCCCTTGCAGCAAAGAGCCTCGGGTGAAGATCGATTCGACTTCACCATGGCGGCGTTTTTCAATCACGCTCGCCACCACCCAGATTAGCGCGAAGCCCCCCAGATTGAGGGCTAGAGCTGTCTCCCAGCCAAAGGTTTTGACCAGTGAAATGGGGGGCAGAGCCGGGAAGGATTGCCACCACGTGTTGTGCATCAAGCCAATCACCGAGCCGACAATAAAAAAGGCGAGTGTGACAAACATGCGCACACCTCCGCCGCCCACGGCAAATAAAGTGCCGGAGGCGCATCCGCCACCCATTTGCATGCCCACGCCAAACATAAAGGCGCCTACAACAACTGAAGTTGCGACGGGTGAGACAGAACCTGTTACCGGCTGGCCAAAGAGGCTCCCCGCGGCCAGAG
>OMIJ01000211.1 GCA_900299065.1 Hyphomicrobiales bacterium | reverse complement strand
TTGCCGCAGCGGCAAAATCATCGGCCTCTGTCAGTGCCAAGCAAGCAGGCAAAACAAGTGCGCCTTCGGCAATCACTATTGCCAATCTGCCCAAAAAGTCCGGAGACAGTAATCTGGACGCAGTCCAGGCGGGCGGTAATTCTTGGTGGCATACGGCCAATGCGGTTGCGACTCTCTCGACCAATAAAATCACACCGAATGTGGTGCAGATTGATCCTAGTCAATCTCGCCACGCATTGACTTATGCCTTTCTGGGTGGCTCTGAGTCTTTTCTCACCAGCGAAGATCAAAACGGATTTGCCGCGCTTGATGGCGGCCAGAAGACAGCTGTTAAAAGCGCTTTTGATTATCTCTCGTCCCTGATCAATGTCAGCTTTACTCTGGCGAGCGATGCCAATAGCGCTGACATAGTTCTTGGTTCTAATCAGCAGGCCAATAGCGCAGCCTATGCCTCTTATCCCAATACAATAGGCAGTCCGACCAAATTGCTTCTGGCCAATAATGGCGATAGCGCGAGTAATAATTCAGCGCTCCATCTGGGTCAGCAAGGGACTTATGGTTGGCAAACGCTGATTCATGAAATTGGCCATGTCATGGGTCTTAAACATCCCGGCAATTATGATGCAGGCGGGGGCGGCACCCCGGGGCCTTATTTGCCAACCGAGCTCGACACGCGCGCCCAATCAATCATGTCTTACAATAATCCTGTCGGCTCAAAGCTCCTGAGTGTGCAAGGGGCAGCCAATGCGCGCGCTTATAGTTATTCTTATACGCTCAACAATGCTAATCCGAGCACTTATGGTGTGTTCGATATTGCCGCTTTGCAATATCTCTATGGCGCCAATCAATCAGCAAATCCCTCCTCACCTGTGACATTGTCTAATAGCTATGCCGATTATCAGACGCTCTGGGCTCCCAAGGGCGTCATGCTTGATGCAAGCACGACATCAAGGACCAATATTTTTGATCTGCGGGAAGGGGCTCATAGCTCTATTGGCCTTAAGACCAAAGCTGACTATGTCAGGGAGTTAACCGCTAATCTCATGGCTCAAAATTATAAAGCCTCTGATGCTAGCGTAACTGCTAATGCAGTTTTGAAGACCAATGGCCTCTTGTCATCACTTTATAATGGTAGAAACAATCTCGCTCTCGCTTATGGCAGTCGCTATAGCCAGATTGAAGGAGGTGCGGGGAGTGACACATTTTATGCCAGTTCTTATTCCACAACAATTGATGGCAAAGGCGGCAGTAACAAGCTTTATCTGATGGGCTCAGCCAAGGATTGGATCATCGACCAGGCCAAGGGTACAGCGGTCAATGCCACGACGAAAGCTGTGATCTCATACAAAAACATTCAGAGTTTTGCTTTTTACTCCGCGTCAAGCTCGCTGATGCATGCGTGAAATACCAATCTGACACCGCGGATTAAAACACCCCTTGTCAGCTTGCTCGCAGCACCTTAACACAAGGGCCTATTCAGGTAAGTCAGGGTAAAAGGTGCTGAAGGTCTTTTCCTATCTTCTGGCCGTCATTCCGGTTCTGATCTTTGTCAAAACGGTTTTCTTCCGGCGATCGGGCGTGCTCAAAAAAGCTGCCGAGGATTTTGATCGCAATGTTGGCTATCTGTCCAAGGCGATTGTGATTGGCCTGTGCCTTCTCTTTGCCTTTTTCATTGTTCATAAAATTTTTAATCAATAATCGTTCAGTTTGTACATGCCATCAGCCTGCGAGTTCTTTCAAGCCTCGCCGGATCAGTGCGCTGGTCGCTGCCTCCTCACCCAGTTCCTTCAAGCTTGCCGCAATCGCTGCCGCTGCTTGCGGGCGGCCATATCCAAGATTAACAAGCGCTGAAATCGCATCCTGCACGGGCTTGGGCGTTGCGCGAGCTTCATCTTGGTCAGCAAGGCGCATGGAAGTGGCATCCACATGGCCAAAACTGGGGGCCTTATCCTTGAGTTCCGAGACAATGCGCGCGGCCAGTTTGGGGCCAATGCCTGGCGTGCGCGCAACCGCTGCCTTGTCTTGCAGCGCAATTGCTGAAACCAATTCTGCTGGCTCCATAATGCCGAGAATGGCCAGCGCAACCTTGGCGCCCACACCCTGCACACTTTGCAAAAGACGAAACCAGTCACGCTCGCTTGTGCCAAGAAAACCAAACAGGCGAATAGAATCCTCACGCACCTGCGTTTCAATGGCTAAGGATGCAGTCTCGCCCGGACGGGGTAATTTTTGCAAAGTGCGCGATGAACATGTCACCACATAGCCAACGCCCTGCACATCAAGGATGAGAAAATCATCGCCATAAGAATCAATAATGCCGGTGAGCTTGCCAATCATGAGGTGAGTTTCCGTTGCGCTTTGGTTGCCCTTTTGGGCTTGAGATCCTGCATCAAAGCGGCTTGCAAAGCCCGCGCGCCGCGATGTTGCGCATGGCAAATGGCAATAGCCAGAGCATCAGCCGCATCAGCCGATTGCGCGCTTGCTTTTGGCAAGAGTACTTGCACCATCATGGCAATCTGCTTCTTATCTGCATGGCCGGATCCAACCACAGTTTTCTTGATCAGATTGGCAGCATATTCCGCCACTGGCAGGCCCGCCAGTGCTGGTACAACCAGCGCAATGCCTCTGGCCTGCCCAAGGCGCAGCGCAGTCTGTGGGTCGCGATTGATGAAGGTCTCTTCAACTGCCGCTTCATCCGGGCGATGGAGATGAATGACCTCGCTCAACCCCTCATGAACTTGCCGCAGCCGATCTGCAAGCGAGAGTTTGTCGTTGGAATGAATAGCACCGCAGGCCAGGAAGATCAGGCGTGTGCCCACGCATTCAATCAATCCCCAGCCTGTGTGGCGCAGGCCGGGGTCAATGCCAAGAATACGAATC
>OMIJ01000210.1 GCA_900299065.1 Hyphomicrobiales bacterium | reverse complement strand
TTGAGATAGCCAATGATTTTGACGCCATTATCGGTGACATGAACTTTGCCAGCTTGCGACAATTCACAATTGCCACCACGCTCAACAGCCAGATCAACGATGACTGAGCCAGGGCGCATGGATTGCACCATTTCGGCGCTGATTAAGCGCGGGGCTGGACGACCGGGGATCAAAGCCGTGGTGATGACAATATCCTGCTTGGCAAGATGCGAGGCTGTCAGTGCCGCTTGTTTGGCCTGATAGTCTTTCGACATTTCCTTGGCATAGCCGCCAGCCGTTTGCGCCTGCAAAAATTCTTCATCCTCAACGGCTAGGAATTTGGCACCAAGGGATTCCACTTGCTCCTTGGTGGCGGGACGCACATCGGTGGCTGTGACAATAGCTCCCAGACGTCGCGCTGTGGCAATGGCCTGAAGACCAGCGACACCCACACCCATGATAAAAATCTTGGCAGCCGGAATTGTGCCCGCTGCCGTCATCATCATGGGCAGAGCGCGGCCATATTCGGCCGAGGCATCAATCACAGCTCGATAGCCGGCGAGATTGGCTTGTGAGGAAAGAACATCCATAACCTGCGCACGGGTGATGCGCGGCATGAATTCCATAGCAAAAGCATTAGCCCCGGTATTGGCAATGGCCTGAATCGCCTCTTGCTGACCATAGGGATCCATCAAGGCCAGAATGGCTGCACCTTTTTTAAGGCCTGCGAGATCCTGCCCTCTGGGACGGCGAACCTGCAGAACAATATCCGCATCTGCCAGAACTTGCTGATGACTGGCCTGTATCTGGGCACCGGCGGCCTGATATTCGGCATCCATATGGCCAGAGGCTTTGCCTGCGCCTGCCTGGACGGCCACGCTTGCCCCCAAACCGATCAGTTTCTTCACTGTCTCAGGGGTAGCCGCCACCCGGCTTTCGTTGGCATCGGTTTCGGCCGGAACCGCAATGCGCATGGGTTTAATCTCCGCTGTGCCTCAGGAATTACGATAAGCTCCTCATTCAGGCCCAAATCGGTCCCGAAGGCAATAGAAAAGCGCCTCCGTTACCAGAGGCGCTCAGCCACAACCACTGCCGGAGCATTCAATCAGAGCAGGGTTACTGCCATAAAGATCAGCAAGAGCACACAGAAAATGGTGCCATATTTAGCCAGATTGATGAACATATGATAGGTTTTATCGTGTTCAGCATAATCCATATCGGGATGGCCATTGGCTGAGTCATGATGATTGCTCATGTTGAACCCCTTGCTGTTTTAGACAGTCTCTCCCCCGCATAGCCCAATCCGGGCTGTGGGGCAACCATGTGGAGCAGGCAGGACGTTTGGACGCAGGCCCCGGAGACCAGCCCCGAAGCTATAATATCCTCTGCGCGCTTAATCCCTTAATTGGCGTCAGGCACGGCGCAGGTGAAATTCGCCGGATCATTGCTATCACCATCACCCTTATATTTGGCGAGTTTGGGATAGGGGCAGAGGGGGCGCATGAGATTGGAGCCCGCTTTAGTGGCAATGATCCGCTCGGGGGCCTCGTTTTTCTCTGACCAAGCCTCGAGAGCCGAGAGCATATCGAACTGATCAGGCCCAACACCACCGCGGCAATGGCCGACACCGGGAGCCAAAAACAGACGGGCACTCTTCTGGGCGTCAGCCGCCTTATCAGCGCCAGAGCCAATCGCCTCAACCACTTTCTCATAATATTCGATCGTTGAGAGCGGGCTGGGGCCAGGATCATTAAAGCCATGCCAGAGAATCAGCTTGCCGCCACGGCGTGTGAAGCGGGAAATATCTGGATTTTCCTGCAAAACGCGATCACCGGCAAAGCTCTTCTGGATTTCTTCGACGCCCTTATCGGGATCAAAGCTCATAATGTCATATTTGGGATCATTCTTGACCAGATGAGAGACAAAGGGAGAGCCCAATACGGCATTGAGACCCCGCGGCATTTCGGGCGTGCCGATCATGCGTGTGACCCAATCAATCTCGCCACCGCGCATTAAAGGCATAGCGCGCCATTTGCCATCAGCACCTTTGAGACCATCATAAACTTTGCGCACAGTATCCACTTGCGACTGGCTGAGGCATTGCGCACCCGATTGCCCGGCCTTGCACAAAAGCTCAGCGGGATCCCATTTGCACTGACGCGGATCTGATAGAATGCCGTCCTTAATGCCATCCTTGGCGTCGCAGGCCTCCATCACGGCCTTGCTGATCAGCGGCACATGTTCTGGCATCAAATTGCTTTCAGGTTTGGCATGAAAGGCCTGAACGCGATAAACAGAATTGGTATAGACCAGCGCATTATAAACAGGTGCGCCGGCGATCACGCCATCAAAATCTTCCGCATAGCGCTGCATTTCTGCAAGACCCTGACGACCGCCAGTTGAGCACCCCTCAAAATAGGATTTGATGGGATTTTTGCCGTAATGCTCGATGATAATCTGTTTTGCCAGTTTGACAGTGACATTGGTTGCCCGATAGCCAAAATCAGTGATCGCATCTTCATTGGCCTTACCCGGCGATTCAACGGCGAAATTGGCATCAAGTGAATTGGCGCTTTCATGACCCAGATCATTGCTGGCCGTCGCATAGCCTTTTTTGAGCGCTGCCGAGACGGCTTCAACAGACATATTGCCGGCAAAGCCACCACCTCCAACAGCATATAATTTGCCATTCCAGACACTAGGAAAGCGATAGACGACGCCCACATTGGAGCCGCGGACAGGTTTAATCGTGGCCTGCACTTCACAATAATTGGGCAAGCCGGCCTCTGGCTTGGGGGCAATTGTCTTGGCCGATTTCACCTTTGTATTGTTGAAGAGGCCATCAGCATCCAGCTCACTGCATGAGAGAAGATCACCGGGAAAAGCCTGTGAAGGGATGAGAGCCGAACATAGTGTAAGCTTGGCGATGAAAATTAAAGACCGACGATTCATTAGTCCCCCCCTGTTTTTTGCAGGATGAAACATAAGCTGAGCCTTGGTCAAGATGGCAGGGAAGATTTTAAGGGCTAGAGAATGACGTGATCCAGTGCTGCGCGTTGGCGGCGGGCAATTTGATCCACGCTGAAATCATCCCCCATTGCTTGATTGAACAATTGATAAAAATTAAGTCTGGTATTGAGATGCAAAAACACGCCACCAAGTCCAATGGCAGCACGATCCATGAAAACAAATTCGCGAGGAATACGCACCGGTCCTTTTTGCTTGAGCGCCTGATGCACTTGAAACGCCTCTCGCCGACCATAGGCCGCCGGTGCTATGCCATCTGCAATGGTGCGAATACGATCATCCAGCAAGGGACCATAAATAAAACGCGCCCATATATTCAAAATCTCGATGATGTCGCGGTTTAGATTTTTGAAGCCCCAGGTCTCATATGCATGGATGATGCGGGCCTCATCATTCCTGCGCAGGCCGTGATAGAGATCAACCACAGCGCCAACAAAACTGGGCGGAAAAATTCTCACACAGCCATAATCAAGCAAATTGAGCCCCTGCGGCTCCTGATTTTGCGTAAAGATCGTATAATTGCCCAGATGCGGATCGCCGTGAATAATCCCAAACTGGCTGAAAGGATACCACCAGGCTTTGAACAAAGCCCGAGCAATCAGATTGCGTTGCTCTTCAGGCGCAGATTTGAAGGCGAGCAGTTTTTCACCTTCCAGCCAATGCATGGTCAATAAACGCGCTGTGGAGAGCGATGCCTCCACTTTTGGCACACGCACATCCGAATGATCATTCAAAATATGCGCATAAAGCGCAGCATGTTTGGCTTCTCGCTGATAGTCGAGCTCCTCGCGGATACGCTCGGCAATTTCGCGGGCCATATCCTGCGTCTCAATAGCCGGATCCATGCGCCGGTGCAGAGCGAATAAAACCTGCAATTGCGCAAGATCCGCCTCCACGGCAGAAGCCATATCGGGATATTGCAGCTTACAGGCAAGTATTTTTCCCTCCAGTGATCTGGCGCGATGCACCTGACCCAGCGAGGCCGCCGCAGAGGGATTGAGCTCAAATTCTGCAAAGCGGTTTTGCCACTGCTCTCCCAATTCCGCTCGCATGCGCCGACGCACAAAGGCCGCGCCCATGGGCGGGGCGTTGGACTGCAGCTTTTGTAATTCTTCGGCATAATGCGGTGGGAGCAGATCGGGAATGGTCGCCATTAATTGCGCGACTTTCATCAGGGGGCCTTTGAGGCCCCCCAGGGCCTGACTCAGAGCGGCCGCATTGCGATTGTCGCGATCTGATTGAAGAGAGGTCTGCTGGCCCACCAAACGCGTTCCAACCATGCGCGCGGCAACACCACCCAGATTGACGCCAACGCGAGCATAGCGGGAGGCACGGGCGGTAAAACGATTAGCTTCGTCATCGCGTATGGACATGAGCGCTCGATCTAGTGCAGATAGATGAGAAATAGGATTGATCCGTGATATGTCCAGCCTGTCCTGGCCGGATCGAGCCGACAAAAGGGAGAACACTATGCTCACTGGCAAACAATTATGCGCCACGGCATTCACCGGATTGCTCGCCTTTGGCTGGTGCACGGCACAAGCAATGGCCCAGACCCGCAGCGTTGCCGAAATCGCCAATTACAAGGGTGCTGATCGTCAGAAAGTTTTGGAGGATGGTGCCAAGCGCGAAGGTCGGTTGATGATCTATGCCATCGGCACGCAGGCCGAACCTATCTACAAAGCTTTTGAGCAGAAATATCCCTACATTAAGGTTGAAAACAAGCGCAATGATACGGCTGTAATGACGCGCCTGATCATGGAAGAGGCGGCCGCCAATACGTTCAATGTCGATGCGATAGAGCTAACAGCGGGCGGCTTGCATGCGCTGCATGACGCAGGCCTGTTGCAAGCCTATTGGTCACCAGAATTGGCCGCCTATCGCAAAGAGGCGATTGGCCCGGGCACTCATTGGGTGATTGATTATGAGAGCTATCTCAGCCTTGGCTATAATACGAATTTGATCGCCGAAGCAGATGTGCCGAAAACTCTGGATGATCTGCTTGATCCCAAATGGCAGGGCAAAATGGGACTGCCGGGCACAACAACTCTAGCAAATTGGCTGGGCGCAGCCTTGCGCGACAAGGACGAGGCCTATGCCCGCAAGCTCGGCCAGCAGAAAATCAAAATTTTTGAAATCTCAGCACGTGCTGTTGCCAATATGGTGATCTCGGGCGAGATCTGGCTCTCACCCGCGATTTTCAATTCGCATGTGGCCAATAGCCGCGAGCAGAATGCGCCAATAGGCTGGCGGCCTTTAGGCGGCGTCTATGCCAGCACGGATGGCGCGGCGGTTGCTGCGAAAGCGCCGCATCCTCATGCGAGCATGTTGTTCATCGATTATCTGCTGTCGGTCGAAGGCCAGAAGATTTTCCAGAAACTCGGCTATGCCTCAGGGCGCACTGATCTGCCGGGCTCTGATCGACCCGGAAAAGTCTATTATCTGGCTGATGAGCCTGATTATCTCGAAAAATACGAGAAATGGATTGCGCTGGGGCGCAGCGCTTTCAGCAAATAGCGCGAAATCCCAGTCTAAAAATGCGCAGCCTCACCCTGCTTGAGAGCCGCGAGAATGGATTCGACCAGACGCATGGCCGAATCTGCGCTGAGTTCAACGGCTATGCGCTGGGTGAGACCATCACTTTGATTCATGAAATCAATATTCAATGAATGATCAAGCGGCGCATGAAAGGGATGATCGAAATAGACATTGGCTGTGTCTATACTCACCCAGCCTTGCGGGCCTTTTGCGGCACCCATGAGTTTGGTTGTCTCGACGATATACGTACACATATCGATTAATCCAAATGCTGATGGAAGAAATCATAGGTTTTTTTCCAGCCATCAAGCGCCTGCTCAACCCGATAGGCCGGACGCTCGGAACCAAAGAAGCCATGGCCTGCGCCATCATAACGATGGAATGAATAGGTCTTGCCAAGCGATTTGAGTACAGCCTCGATCTTATCAACCTGCGCTGGATCAGGGTTTTTATCCTCATTGCCGAAAATGCCCAGAATGGGACATTGAATGTCCTTGGCATAATCAATGGGATTGATCGGGCGCTTGGGCGTGAGCAGCGCCGGATCATCGACAATCAAGCTGCCGCCCCAACAATCCACAATCGCCTTCATTGACGCAATGCGCCCGGCGCAGATGAAAGCATGGCGACCGCCCGAGCAAAAACCCATAACGCCGACCTTGCCATTGAATTCTTTTTGCGCACGCAAAAAGGCCAAAGCGCCTTCGACATCACCCACCACCTGATCATCGCTGACGCCACCATCGGCGCGGGCCTTGGCCGCCTGATCATCGGGTGAGCCGGGCTCGCGGAAATAGAGATTGGGCGCAATGCCGATTAGGCCCTGATGAGCGAGCTTGCGGACTGCTTCCATCGTCCAATTATCCCATCCGGGCATGTGATGGATAAGCACGACAGCGCCAAAGGGGCCATTGCCTTCCGGCCTAGCATAATAGGCCTCGCCCTTGTCACCCTGATAGCCGGTGATCGACACCACTTGTGTGGTCATGCCGCGATAATAGGACATAGAACTCTCCCTCTGAGAACCTGCAGCACATGAGCGCAAGCTTGAGGCTCTTTCAAGAGGGGGATCGGCGTTATTCAGTCAGATCAGCAAGCCACGCGAAAATTGGCCTCGGTTTTGGCACGGATTTCGTCAACGCTGACACCCTCGGCGCATTCGATCAGCACCATGCCCTGTTTGCCTTTGCGATCGATGGTGAACACGCCAAGATCGGTGATCACCATATCAACCACGCCAGAACCTGTGAGCGGCAAAGTGCAGCGATGGAGGAGCTTGGGACCGTCCTTGGCCACATGCTCCATCACCACCACGACCCGCTTGACCCCGGCCACCAGATCCATGGCGCCGCCCATGCCTTTGACCATTTTGCCCGGGATCATCCAATTGGCGAGATCGCCATTTTCAGCCACCTGCATGGCGCCCAAAATCGACAGATCAATATGGCCGCCGCGGATCATGGCGAAAGAATCAGCGCTCGAGAAATAGCTCGTTGTTGGCAGTTCCGTGACAGTTTGCTTGCCAGCATTGATGAGATCGGGATCCTCCTCGCCCTCATAGGGAAAGGGACCCATGCCCAGCATGCCATTCTCGCTTTGCAATTGCACATTCATACCGGCGGGAATGTAATTAGATACGAGCGTTGGAATGCCAATACCCAGATTGACATAAAAGCCATCGCTTAATTCCTTGGCAGCGCGCGCCGCCATTTGTTCGCGGGTCCAGGCCATGGGGATCTCCTTTGAAGATTTCAAGCGACGCGCGGACGCGTGGTGCGATGTTCGATATGTTTGATCGCATCTTTAACATGCACGATGCGCTGCACATAAATGCCCGGCGTGATGATGTGATCAGGATCAATCTGACCCGGCTCAACCAAATGTTCCACTTGTGCAATGGTTACTTTTCCAGCGGTGGCCATCATGGGATTAAAATTACGTGCCGTCTTGCGATAGACAAGATTGCCTTCGCTATCCCCCTTCCAAGCATGGACAAGCGCAATATCGGCAACCAATGCGCGCTCCATAATATATTTAGCGCCATCAAATTCGCGCTCATCCTTGCCCTCGGCAATCATAGTGCCGACACCCGTCTTGGTGAAAAAGGCCGGAATGCCCGCACCCCCCGCGCGTATACGCTCGGACATGGTTCCCTGCGGGGTGAATTCCAATTCCAATTCGCCGGCCAGATATTGCTGCGCAAATAATTTATTCTCGCCAACATAAGAAGAGATCATCTTCTTGATCTGCCGTGTCTCCAGCAGCAGGCTCAAGCTAATGCCATCCACACCGGCATTATTGGAGATGACGGTGAGATTTTTAACCCCGGAATCGCGCAAAGCCAGAATTAGAACTTCTGGAATACCACAAAGGCCAAAGCCGCCGGACATGATGGTCATGCCGTCCTTGAGAATGCCGGCCAAGGCAGCATGGGCGTCGGGATAAACTTTGCTCATTCTAGTCCTCGGAGATAAGGATAGTCTGCATGGACCTGAACCCTTGAGCTTAAAAGCACTGGAGCCAGGGACTTGCTTCTCGTATAGCTGAGGATGTTTAAAAGCCCAAGTTCGACTTCTGACCATTCAGCTCAACAAATCACCATTTCGCCTAGCTCATCACCAAACGCCATTCGATTTGAGATCATGAACATAGCCTCGCTTTATTTACGTGTTTTACGCCAGCTTGGGCCAGAAAGCCGCCTTGCCATGATTCTGGTGGTCGCCAATCTGTCATTGGCTGCGGCCCAGTTTGCCGAGCCCATTCTGTTTGGGCGCATTATCGACCTTCTGACACGCGCCAAAGTGGAATCACGCGCCCCCGGCTGGGGGGAATTACTCAATCTGCTGATGGCCTGGGTTGGCTTTGGCCTATTTACCATTCTGGCCGCGGTTCTGGTCGCGCTGCATGCCGACAGGCTCTCGCATAGGCGGCGCTTATCGGTGATGGCAGAATATTTCGAACATGTGCTGCATTTGCCCATGGGCTTTCATTCCACAGTTCATTCGGGCCGCTTGTTAAAAACCATGCTGGATGGCACGTCGGGAATGGCGAGCCTGTGGCTTAATTTCTTTCGCGAAAATTGCGCCTCCTTTGTCGCCCTCTTTGTCATGTTGCCTTTAACTTTGCTGCTCAATTGGCGATTGGGCGGATTGCTGATCATTCTGGTCATTCTATTTGGACTGATGACCACTTTTGTTTTGCGCAAAACAGAGGGCGAACAAGGCAAGGTTGAGCGCTATCACGCAGATCTGGCCGAACGGGCCTCTGATGCCTTGGGAAATGTGCCCGTCATTCAAAGTTTCACACGCATTGATGCAGAATTGAGCGCGATGCGGCAGATCAGCACGGCTTTGTTGAATGCTCAGATTCCGGTTCTCTCCTGGTGGGCTTTGGCGGCGGTCGCCACGCGCGCCTCTGCAACTCTGACCTTAACGGCAATCTTTCTGCTTGGCACATGGCTCCACATGCAAGATCTGGCCTCGATTGGCGAGATTGTCACCTTCATGAATTTTGCCACGCTTTTGATCAGCAAGCTTGAACAGAGTGTCGGGTTTGCCAATTGGATGTTCATGCTAGCGCCCAAACTACAGGAATATTTTGATATTCTGGACACGCCCGCCAATGTGCGTGATCGCCCCGGGGCTATTGATCCTGGCCGCCTGAAGGGCAATGTACGCTTCGATCATGTCAGCTTTTCTTATGATCAGCGCCGCGATGCGGTCGCCAATGTCTCCTTTGATGTTAAGCCCGGCGAGACGATTGCACTTGTGGGCTCAACAGGATCTGGCAAATCAACAACAATGGGCCTGTTACATCGTGTCTTTGATCCCTCGCAAGGGCGGATATTGATTGATGGCACGGATATACGTGATCTGACTTTGCAAAGCCTGCGCCGCAATATAGGTGTCGTGTTTCAAGAGCCCATGCTGTTTGCGCGCTCGATTGAAGAAAATCTGCGTGTTGGCAAACATGATGCTGAACCAGCTGAAATTGAACTGGCAATTGAGCGTGCGCAAGCGAGCCAATTCATTGCACGCCAGCCTGATGGCTTAAAGACCATTGTGGGTGAGCGCGGTCGCTCCTTATCAGGCGGTGAGCGCCAACGCCTTTCGATTGCACGCGCTTTGCTCAAAGATCCGCCCATTCTCGTCTTTGATGAAGCCACCAGTGCTTTGGATGCCACCACCGAGCAGCAATTGCAGGCCGCCTTGCAAGCGGCCACATCGGGGCGCACGACCTTTGTGATTGCCCACAGATTAGCCACGATCCGTAATGCAACGCGCATTTTGGTCTTTGATCAGGGGCAGATTGTCGAGACTGGCACATTTGAAGAATTAGTCTCGCTCGATGGCACATTTGCAAAATTAGCTCGCGCGCAATTCATGGCTGATCAGAAAGCAAAAACCATTACTCATGTTCCTGAAGATCAATCTGGCTGACAGATTGAGGTCAATGGCATCAGCCATCCTCTTCATCTTTAGGCGGGGCAATCGGCGTGACTTTGAGCGAAGTGATCCGATTGCGTAATTTACGCAGAATCTCGAAGCGGAAGCCGTGAAACGTAAAGACCTGACTTGCGTCAGGAATCATTCGGGCCTCATGAATGACTAGGCCAGCAATAGTCGTCGCCTCCTCATCGGGCAAGCGCCAATCCATTGCGCGGTTGAGATCGCGTATCGGGGCCGCACCATCCACAATGATCGAGCCATCCTGCAAGCGACGCAGACCATGGACTGTCACATCATGTTCATCGCGAATATCGCCTACAATTTCTTCCAGAATGTCCTCTAATGTGACCAAGCCCATCACCACGCCATATTCATCAACGACAAGGGCAAAGTGAGTTTTTCTTTGAAGAAAAGCCTGTAATTGATCGCGCAGGGAATTGGTATCTGGCACGAACCAGGCCTCGCGCATGATCTTTTCAACGCTCCAGCCTGGCCCCGGGCCGCCAGGCGCATCGAGCGCGCGCAAAAGATCCTTTGCGTGTAAAATACCAATGATATTTTCAGGTTCATTGCGCCACATGGGCATGCGCGTATAGGGCGAGGCGAGCACTTCCCTTATAATTTCTTCCTGCTTCAAATCAGCATCAATGGTGCGCATTTTGGTGCGGTGAACCATCACATCGGATACGGATAATTCATTGAGTTCGAGCAATCCGCCAAACATATCGCGATCAGCCCGCTCCACGCATCCTTCTGCATGGAGGAGATCAACCTGACCGCGTAATTCTTCATGGGCGCTGAGCATATCCTCCTGCCTGTTCATGCGCAGGCGCAAAAGATCGAGCAGGACATTCACAATCGCATTGGCCGCCGCAGACAAAGGGCCCAGAATAATCAAGAACCAGGATATGGGCTTAGCAAGCGCCAGTGCAATGCGATCAGAGGAGGCGATGGCAATGGTCTTGGGCATGACTTCGGCAAAAATCACCACAAGAATGGACATGGCCACAGTGGCATAAATCACGCCCTCGCCGCCAAAAAGCTCGACCAACACACTTGTGGCAAAGGCTGAGGCACCGATGTTGACAACATTATTGCCAATCAACAAAGCGCCAATCAGCTTCTCGCGCACTTCAAGCAGACGATTGACTCTCTCCGCCTCTTTATCCCCAGAGCCTTCAAGCGCATGCATGCGCTTGAAGGCTCTGGGGATAAAGAGGCGGAGAGAGTCAATC
>OMIJ01000209.1 GCA_900299065.1 Hyphomicrobiales bacterium | reverse complement strand
GCTGGTTGTGATCCCTCTGCTCATCCAGCAAAAGCGCCACAGGCGCGCCTCCGCTCAGAGCAATCTGGCGCAAAGCCTGTCGCGTCTGGCGTTGCGCCAGATGATCTGCATCCGTCAGCAGCGCCGTGCGATCAACAAGCCGACTCATGGGATAAGTGCCGCCTGCCTTATCCAGTGGAGTGCAATTGATCAGGATCACATCATAGGCCCTGCGGCACAATTCCATCATCACAGCCAGACGAGGCGAATTGAGCAGGGCAGCCGGGTGCAGATCAATCCGCCCGGCTGGCAGAAAGAACAGATTGTCTTGCGTCGTTGTTTGAAACAAATCTCGCAGCGCGCCCAAAGTGCCATCGCCCAATAATATCTGCGCCAGACCCACATGCGCCTTGCGGGCAAACTGATGATGCAGATCTGGCTGATACAGATCCGCATCAATCACCAAAACCCTGTGCCCCATTAGCGCCAGATGTGAGCCAAGCCAGGCACAAAACATGGTCTTGCTACGTTGCGCATGTACAGAGGTAAAAGCAAAGGCGCGACCAGGTTGTCGCCGGATCAAGAGATCAAGAGTCTGATGCAGAGTCTGCACACGCTCAATGGCAAAGCCTGACAAAGCATTTGCCTGCGCAGCAGGCATAAGCCAATCTCTCGCATGATCTGTCATGACGAACTCTTCTGTTACATGAACAATGGATACAAAATAGCAGCACTCTGTTTCATGATCAGCAGGACAAAACTCTAGCATAGACCAAGAGCGCGTCTATCTCTGGGCACGCTTGTTTCATCCCGCCTGTCTTGATCCTATAGGGCCGAAAGCGCTGCACTCTTGCCCTCGCCCCCACAACCATGACGGTCACAACCGAGGCGATAAAGCGCAGCAGCTCAGGACCGGCCAGGCAGATCAGGCCCCAATCGCTCTGCCCCCGCCATCCCGCCCCCTCGGCCCCGTGGAGGAACCCATGGCAGGCCCATGAGGCCAGCTCCTTGCAGATTGAACCGGGGGCCCAATAGGTCTATTTAACAAGCTTAAAGATGGGGCCCGCCTGCCCTGAGGATCGTCTTTGAGAGACTGAGGAGTTGCAATGCCCGCTTATCGTTCCAGAACCACCACCCATGGCCGCAATATGGCTGGCGCCCGTGGCTTGTGGCGCGCCACGGGCATGAAGGATTCCGATTTCGGCAAGCCGATCATCGCCATTGCCAATTCTTTTACCCAATTCGTCCCCGGCCATGTCCATTTGAAGGATCTGGGCCAGATGGTCGCTGCCGAAATTGAAAAGGCTGGCGGCGTTGCCAAGGAGTTCAACACCATTGCGGTGGATGATGGCATAGCCATGGGGCATGATGGCATGCTCTATTCACTGCCCTCGCGTGAGATCATCGCCGACAGCGTCGAATATATGGTCAATGCCCATTGCGCGGATGCGATTGTCTGCATTTCCAATTGCGACAAGATCACCCCCGGCATGTTGATGGCAGCGCTGCGTCTCAACATCCCCACCATCTTCGTCTCTGGCGGACCGATGGAAGCCGGCAAGGTTTTGCTCAATGGCAAGACGCAAAAGCTCGATCTAATCGATGCCATGGTTGCCGCTGCGGATGACAAGGTGAGCGATGAGGATGTGAAAGTTATCGAGCGCTCCGCCTGCCCCACCTGCGGCTCCTGCTCCGGAATGTTCACCGCCAATTCGATGAATTGCCTCACCGAGGCTCTGGGACTGGCCTTGCCGGGCAATGGCTCCATCCTTGCCACACATGCTGATCGCAAGGGCCTGTTCCTGGAGGCAGGACGGCGCATTGTAGATATGGCGCGCCGTTATTATGAACAAGAAGATACAAGCGTTCTGCCGCGCAATATTGCAACTTTCGAAGCCTTCGAAAATGCCATGACACTCGACATTGCCATGGGCGGATCGACCAATACTGTGCTGCATCTGCTCGCTGCCGCTCATGAAGGCGAAGTGCCCTTCACCATGAGCGATATTGATCGGCTCTCGCGCCGCGTGCCTGTGCTATGCAAGGTCGCCCCCTCTGTGCCCAATGTGCATATGGAAGATGTGCATCGCGCCGGTGGCATTATGGGCATATTGGGCGAGCTTAATCGCGCTGGCCTGATCAATGACAAACAGCCAACCGTGCATGCGCCAAGCCTTGCTGCCGGACTGGCGCAATGGGACATTGCTGGCAGCCCTAGCGAGGATGTGAAGACATTCTACAAAGCGGCCCCCGGCGGTGTGCCAACACAAATTGCCTTTAGCCAAAATCGGCGTTGGGATGATCTCGACCAGGATCGCGCCAATGGCGTGATCCGCAATGCAGAGCATGCTTTCTCGAAAGATGGCGGTCTGGCCGTGCTCTCGGGCAATCTGGCGCTTGATGGCTGCATCGTCAAAACAGCAGGCGTCGATGAAAGCATTCTCACTTTCTCAGGCCCTGCGATTGTGTTTGAATCGCAAGATGCCGCTGTCGAGGGTATTCTGGGCAATAAGGTGAAAGCTGGCGATGTGGTTGTCATTCGCTATGAGGGCCCGCGTGGCGGCCCCGGCATGCAGGAAATGCTCTATCCCACCAGCTATATCAAATCACGCGGTCTGGGTAAGGCTTGCGCGCTCATCACGGATGGTCGTTTTTCGGGCGGCACTTCGGGCCTCTCCATCGGCCATGTCTCGCCGGAAGCAGCTGAAGGCGGGCTGATCGCTCTGGTCGAAACAGGCGATATGATCACCATCGACATTCCTAAGCGCAGCATCAAATTGGCTGTGGCCGAAG
>OMIJ01000208.1 GCA_900299065.1 Hyphomicrobiales bacterium | reverse complement strand
GGCCTGCCACACACAGGCGCTCGCTCATTCGTTTGAAAAATCCAAGCGTCTCAACTCGCTGTCGCCTCAATGATTGCGCCTCAGCACCTTGGCCCCCAGCCCGAGCAAAGCGCAATCACAAAATAGTCTCTGCAATATACAACCTGTCTCGGCACTGAAGCTTTGGCAAAACCCGGAAAGCCGAATTAAGGCCCCTGAGACTCATGGCCAATTTGAGGGATTTTACCACCTTTGACTGCTCTTGAGAGCCCAAAGCCCAAATGCCATGCAAAAAGCGCCCATTATCGCGTTAAAATGCGAGAGGCATGTGAAAATGCAAAATAAAGAGAGTGAGTGGTGGGGGAGGTAGGACTCGAACCTACGAAGGCATAGCCAGCGGATTTACAGTCCGCCCCCTTTGCCGCTCGGGACACTCCCCCAAACCGGGACCTTGCGCCTGCCCGATGGCGGCAAGGAATTCCAACTGCCTTAGCAGAGGGTGGATCAGAGGATCGATCAGCTCGATCCCAAGGCCACCAAAAACCCCGCCAAAGCGGGGTTGATTGACAGCGCTTATCGTCAGCCCGCCGTCCCATGTCAACCTAAAACAGCGCCATCAGCCTGCCTTTGTTTGATCAAAGGACAAGATCATGACAAGTATGATGGATAGAGCACCTCATCAGCCCATTAGAGAGCCGGATTTGCCCAAAGGACCCAATAAACCTCACCGCTCAAGCCCTCATAGGGCCGACCCGCGCGCAAATCAAAAAAGTAAGGGATATGGTCCGTCTCACTCAAATGATCGAGGACGTGACTTTGGCAAGGGCAAAGCCAGCCCTCAGACCGAGCGAGCCTCCGGCCGACATTTGCACGCAAACCCAGAGCTAGTCATTTTATATGGTTATCACGCTGTGCGAGAGGCGCTGAAGGCCGGGCGCCGCAAATTGCTCCGGCTGCATGCCACGCAAGCAGCTTTGGAGAAGCTGAGCCCCTATCTTGCCCATCTCAACCTGACCATACTTTCCAGCAGCCTAGAAGAGATCAGCGCCTTGCTTCCCGCCGATAGCGTGCATCAAGGCCTGGTTCTGGAAGCAAGGCCGATTGAACCGCTCGATATCACCGATCTGCCGGAAGACGGGCTCGTGCTTGTGCTCGATCAGATTACCGATCCGCATAATGTCGGTGCTATTTTACGCAGTGCAGCCGCATTTGGCGTAAATGCTATCGTCACCACCGAGCGCCATTCGCCCATTCTGACTGGCGTTTTGGCTAAAGCCGCTTCAGGTGGGCTTGAACATGTCGATATCGTCCCGGTGGTCAATTTAGCCCGTGCCCTCGAGGCTTTGGGTCGCATGGGCTATTTGCGCGTAGGTTTGGATTCGGAGGGGTCCGCTTCTCTGGAAGATACTGTTCTGTCTCGCCCATTGGCCCTGGTTCTGGGGTCTGAGGGCAAGGGCCTGCGCCGACTCAGCCGCGAAAATTGCGATCTGATTGCCCGCCTCGACATGCCGGGAGCAATCAAAAGTCTGAATGTGTCAAATGCATGTGCCGTGGCCCTCTGCATGGCTCGTCTTAAGCTTGACCAGAGCTGACCTGACTATGGCTATTGATTGATAATGATTTTCCAGTTTGTCCTGGGATTTGTCGCTCTTTAGGAAGCGATCCTCCGGCCTGGGAGACTAGACGAAGGTGTCATAAGTGGGGCATCGACGGAATGATCCTCTGGCTTTAAACATAGGCGCAGCTACCCAACGCAATATCTCTTGCATGGGGGAGGCTGGATTGGTCTGCGCGTCAGCGCAAGCCAACACAAATCGGGAGTTTACGCATGAGTATGGCAGCACACGCAGATGGCCATAGCCGTCCCATGACCGGAGAGGAAAAGCGCGTTATTTTCGCCTCCTCACTTGGTACAGTTTTCGAATGGTATGACTTCTATCTTTACGGCTGGACTGCAGCCCAAATCGGCGCGGCTTTTTATTCAGCCTTTGACGCAAATACCCAATTCATCTTTGCTCTGCTGACCTTCTCGGCAGGCTTTCTGGTGCGCCCCTTTGGCGCGCTCGTCTTTGGGCGATTGGGCGATCTGGTTGGTCGCAAATATACCTTCCTGGTCACCATCACCATCATGGGTCTTTCAACCTTCCTCGTGGGCCTAACACCCTCTTACAAAACCTTGCAAGATAGCATTGGCATGGGCTGGCTCGCTCCCGCGATCCTGATTGGCCTTCGTTTGCTGCAAGGCCTTGCTCTTGGTGGTGAATATGGCGGCGCGGCAACCTATGTCGCCGAACATGCGCCTCCTGGCCGTCGTGGCTTCTATACCTCCTGGATTCAGACAACCGCCACGATCGGCCTGTTCATGTCTCTGCTGGTCGTAGCCATTGTTCGCAATTCGATGGCGCCTGCCGATTTTGCCAGCGCTACATGGGGTGGCTGGCGCATTCCCTATCTGCTCTCGATCATCCTGTTGGGCATTTCGATCTGGATCCGTCTGCAATTGTCGGAATCGCCGGCCTTCCAAAAGATGAAGTCAGAAGGCACTCTGTCCAAGGCGCCCCTGAGCGAGGCTTTCGGCAAATGGTCCAATGCCAAAATCGCCATTTTAGCTCTGCTCGGCCTCACCGCCGGTCAGGCCGTGATTTGGTATGGTGGCCAGTTCTATGCGCGTATCTTCATGGTCAATACACTCAAGGTCGATGCCAATTCGGCTGATACGGCCTTGATCATTGCCTTGCTGATCGCCACCGGAGGTTTCGTTTTCTTTGGCTGGCTGTCGGATCGCATTGGCCGCAAGCCAATCATTCTGGCTGGGTGCTTGCTGGGTGCTGTGAGTTATCAATATGTCTTCCACCAGATCACGCATTACGCCAATCCTGCGCTGGAAGCCGCATTGAACAGCGCGCCTGTGACGGTCACAGCTGATCCTACAGATTGTAACGTTCTGTTCGATCCCGTTGGCGGCAAAGTGTTCAAGAGCTCTTGCGACATTGCGCGCCAGACTCTGATTGGTGCGTCGGTGAATTATTCGCTCATCGATGCGCCCAAGGGCACAGTGGCCAAAGTGAAAGTTGGCGCTAAGGAGTTCGACTCCTTCAACGGTGAAGCCCTTGATGCCAAGGCTTTTGCCGATCAGCGCGCGGCCTTCATTAAGAGCGTGACGGACAGTGTCAAGGAAGCAGGCTATCCGGCCGCTGCCGATCCGGCCAAGATCAATATGCCAATGCTGATTGTGATGTTGGTTTATCTGGCCATCCTCGTGACCATGGTCTATGGCCCAGTCGCTGCAGCACTGGTTGAACTCTTCCCCACGCGCATTCGCTACTCAGCCATGTCCCTGCCCTATCATATCGGCAATGGCTGGTTTGGCGGCTTGCTGCCGCCCATCGTTGTCACCCTTGTGGCTGCGACGGGTGATATCTATGCCGGCCTGTGGTATCCGATTGGTGTGGCCTTGATGACCTTTGTTGTGGGATTGATCTTCATTCCCGAGACAAAAGATCGCGACATCTATTCCAACGATTGATCTGCAAACAGGATCAAGAGAAAGCCTCGCAGAGCAATCTGCGAGGCTTTTTATTGTCTGCTTGATTGACGATGAGGCAATCAAAAAGGTCTGTGCTGCAAATTCAATTCAGCTTCGACATGAAATGATCCCATGTGCGCTGAAACAGGCTGGCACTCCATAATTTCTCAAAGGCCAATTTCTGCTCTTCGGCGCTGAAAACATAGGGCTTGCCGATTTGCATCGCCATATATTGGCGCATGGCATTTTCTTCGAGATAAGAGGCCAGAACAAAAGCATCCACAATGCTGGCGCCCACGCACACCGCACCATGCGATTTCATGAGTGCAGAAGGATGGGGCCCGAGCGTTGCGGCCAGCCGATCCGCCATCTCGCGCGTATTGATCGAATTGGGTGTATCGAGCACTGGAACGGGGCCAGGCAAAACGCCCTGCGCAAAGACAGGCTGATAGGGCGTGCCCACCATGGTCAGATAAGTGGACCATTTGGGATGGGCATGAACAATTGCCTTCACATCCGAACGAGCGCGGTAAATACCTGCATGTAGATGAAATTCGAGCGGTGGATTGGCGCGCCCCTCTATCAGCTTGCCACTCATATCAATGGTGACAATATCCTCGAGGGTCAGAACAGCGCGCTTGCAATTGCCTGCATTGATCAAAATCCGATCTTCATCAAGCCTGATGCTGCAATGGCCATTATAATCGATAATATCGGCCTTTTCGAGCATACGAATGCAATCAACAAGCTGCTGACGCAATGGCATATCATTGGGCTGCGCGGACATGGTCAAATCTCCCTGTTGAAGGCGACACATAGGCCGACCCCTTGGGGGAAGTCAAACACACCCGCAAATCAAGCTGAGAGCGGCTAAAATCGCGCCACAAGCCCTTGAGCAAATTCCACCCGCCAATCCGCATCGGGCGCGATGAAATTATCATAGGGTCGCACATTGCGATAAGTAGCAGGCACTGTGGCTTTGGGCGCTTCCCCGCGCTCAACCATGCGTGTAGCCTCCAGCATCATGCGGCGCATGGCGACAATCGCTTTGTCGGAAGTGCCCAGAAACTCCTTGGAGCGATCGACAATCTGCCCCATGCCTTCCTGCAGCGCATAATCCTGCGTGTTAATGCCCGGTATTCCTGTATAAGTTTGCGTCTTCTGCACCTGACGATCAATGAAATAATCATTGTGCTTGCCAGCCTTAAGAACAAAAGTACCTGGCACAAAATCATTGGGCCCGCGACCGGTAACCGTCTCCCATTCGGTGAGATAATCCTGAGTGAGGGGCAGATCATGATCAAACGACCAGATGATATTATAGACATTGCAGGTATAATCATCGATTGGCACCCACATGTGACCATCGAGATGCGGCATGTCATTCTTTTGCCCATTGAACGAGGTCACCGTGCCGCGCATCTGCTGAAACGGCATCACATAATGATAAACTCGCATGTAATGCATGTCCGGGCGGCTGCGACGCGTTGACGTATAACAATAGCCATAATCGCTATGGATCACGTCAATGCGTGGAGCTGTATCAGCATTACGCAATTCGCTCATATCTCCCAATTTATTGTTATGGGCGAAAGAGGAATGCGCCGTATCAAGACCTCCTTCCATCGCTTGCAAATAATTGCAATCTTCAAATGTCTTTGAGACATGACGATGTGTGGCGGGAGCGCGCATCCATTCATAATCGGGGGGCGCAGGCATTTTATCTTTCGGCCCCAGATAGGCCCAGACCAGTCCACCGCCTTCATAAGTCGGATAGGCTTTGATCTTCACCTTGGCTTGCAAGGGCGTTCCGGCAGGCTCGGAAGGCATATCAACGCAATCGCCATGGCGATCAAATTTCCAGCCATGATAAACACAGCGCAAGCCGCAATCCTCATTGCGGCCAAAAAACATTGGCGCGCGCCTGTGCGGGCAATGAGCATCAACCAGACCAACCGAGCCTGTACTGTCGCGAAAAGCGATCAAATCCTCACCCAGCAGCCGCACGCGAATAGGCGCCCCGTCCTTTTCAGGCACTTCACTCGATAAAACGGCAGGCATCCAATAGCGGCGCAGCAATTCCCCCGCCGGCGTACCCGGGCCAACTCGTGTCAGACGTTCATTGTCCTCAACCGTCAGCATGATTCTTTCTCCCTTGCGGCAGCACTTACGCAAAGACTCTCTGCCTCTTGAGGCTACTTTAGGGGAAGATGGCTCCTATTCCAAGCCTGTCAAATTGACACAAAACAAGCTTTGCCGCAGTCATCGGACCTTAAGATATGAAAATCAGGCGAGTATGCTGCGCTGCAAAATATTTGACATGCCTAAAGCATAGGCGAGCGCACTCCATTTGCATCTCTCCCAAGCTCTGGGCATGATCAGGCAAATGAACCGTCCTGGCGGGGGCGCGTGGAGACAATGATGACAGATGCATTTGAAAATTATTGCTGGAAAGATTTGCTCACACCGGAAATGGAGGAAATCTATTCTGCCTATCGTCGAAAACTGTTCGTAGGCCCCCGCCCTGCCATTCTCGCCATCGATCTTTATGAAAAAGCCTATC
>OMIJ01000207.1 GCA_900299065.1 Hyphomicrobiales bacterium | reverse complement strand
TTCCGTGACGGGACAGATTGTCTCGCAGGATCGAGGCCCCAAGGTCATCGCTTTCAAAAAGCGTCGCCGCAAAAATTCCAAGCGCAAGCGCGGACATCGTCAGGATCTGACCATCGTCAAGATCACGGGCATTGCCGCTGGCGCTTAATTGATCTGGCCCGGTTAATCCGGGTTCACATCTTCACGGTTTGGGATATACTAACCCAACAGATTTCATTTTCGGTTGAGCTTTGGCGCAACCAGATAGTTTGGAGCAAGATCATGGCTCACAAAAAGGCAGGCGGCTCATCCCGCAACGGACGCGACTCTGACGGCCGTCGTCTCGGCGTCAAAAAGTTTGGCGGCGAAGCTGTGCGCAGCGGCAATATTATTATCCGTCAACGCGGCACCAAATGGCATGCCGGCGCCAATGTTGGCATGGGCGTAGATCATACGCTTTTTGCCCTCGTAGATGGCACGGTGCTTTTTAAAGCCCGCAACACGACTAAAGGCCGAGCTAGTGTATCGGTCGTACCGGCCAAACAAATGGCCGCAGAATAAGGGTGGCGGAACAAAGATCCTCCACCGGTTTCCAAAACCCCCGGTGGACGGTTCTTTAAAAAGACCACTCTGAAGCAAAGCCAGAAAATCCAGGCCAAGCCAAGAGAACAGTCCAGCCTCACAGAGGTCCGGGGGAAATGGAAAAAACCATTTCCCTTTTTTATTTGGACTGGAAAACGGCATGTTCCCGGATGTTTTTTCAGATGATGTGTTGAGAATCGAAACTCCGCGCTTGTGGTTGCGCTGGCCGCGCGCCAGCGATGCCAAAGCCATTGCGGCTTTGGCGGCCGAGCCCGAGGTCGCCAAGCTCACCTCACGCGTGCCTCATCCCTTTCCGCCTGGTGCTGCGGCAGAATTCATTCTGACGTCGCGCTCTGAAAATGCCCGCGCCAGTTCGCTCACTCTGGTCCTTGCGCCCAAGCGCAATGGCGCTGAGCCTATTGGCTGTATCACTCTGCGCCCGCGCGGCGAGGGCATATTCTCTTTGGGCTTTTGGCTGGGCAAGCCCCATTGGGGCCGCGGGCTGATGACAGAGGCTGTGCGCGAATTGATTGATCTGGCCTTCCGGACAACAGATGTGCAGGAAATGCAGACCTATGTGATGTTTGGCAATCATTCGGCCAGGCGCATATTGGAGCGCTGCGGCTTTGAGCTAAGCGGGCAAAAAGTGGCAAGCCGCCCGGCGCGCTCTGATCCTGCCGAGGTGCAGAGCTTTTCGCTGACCAGAGAGGTCTGGCTGAGCCGAGGCTTCATGCGCCCGCAACCCCAGCCTGTCCAAAGCGCTGATGCCGGGCTGGCTTTGCGTTAAGGCTGCGGCGCATTTCAGGCTGTTAGACTTGTCTTTTTGCAGAAAGTCTTTCAGCTTTGCGCCGACTTGCTCTAGGACTGAATTATGAAATTCCTTGATCAGGCTAAAATCTATATTCGCTCGGGCGATGGGGGAGGCGGCAGCGTTTCTTTCCGGCGCGAGAAATTCATCGAATTTGGCGGCCCCGATGGCGGCGATGGCGGGCGCGGTGGCGATGTCATTGCTGAATGTGTCGATGGGTTGAACACGCTCATTGATTATCGCTATCAGCAACATTTTAAGGCGCAGACAGGCGTGCATGGCATGGGTCGCAATCGCGCTGGCGGGCGCGGCGCCGATGTGGTGCTCAAAGTGCCCGTTGGCACACAGATCTTTGATGAAGACAATGAAACGCTGATCACCGATCTCACCGAAGTTGGCCAGCGTTATGTCATTGCCAAGGGTGGCAATGGTGGTTTTGGCAATGCGCATTTTACCACATCTACCAATCGCGCGCCGCGTCGTGCCAATCCCGGCCAGCCGGGCATTGAGCTCACAATCTGGCTGCGGCTCAAGCTGATTGCCGATGCGGGTCTTGTCGGCCTGCCCAATGCAGGCAAATCTACTTTTCTGGCGGCGGTCTCTGCGGCGCGTCCCAAAATTGCCGATTATCCCTTCACCACTCTGCATCCAGGCCTTGGCGTGGTAAAGATTGATGAACGCGAATTCGTGCTCGCTGATATTCCGGGCCTGATCGAAGGCGCACATGAAGGCCATGGTCTCGGCGATCGCTTTCTCGGCCATGTCGAGCGTTGCCGCGTTCTGCTTCATTTGGTTGAAGCAACCAGTGAAAATGCCGGAGCGAGCTATAAGATCGTGCGCGGAGAATTGGCAGCCTATGGCCATGGTTTAGAAGATAAGCCGGAGATTGTCGCGCTCTCCAAAGTTGATGCCGTTGATGAAGAGACCATGAAACAGCAATTGGAGCGTTTGAAACGCGCCATGCGCAGCCATGGTCCGGCGCGTGCGGCTGGCGAGCGGATCACGCCGCCACTCTTACTATCGGCTGCAACACCTCAGGGGGGGCAGGAGGCTCTGCGCGCCTTGATGAGTGAAATCGCCGCTCATCGCAAAGCCGATGAAGATTTGCAACCAGCTGCGCTCTGGCGCCCTTAAGCTCACCTCTTTTGCATGGCTCGCATGTGACAAAGCTTCCCGTCCTTTCCGATTTCAAACGCATTGTTGTGAAAGTTGGCTCTTCGCTTCTGGTGGATCAGAAGGCGGGTCTGCTCAAACGCGACTGGCTCAAAGCTTTATGTGATGATCTGGCGCATTTGCATCAGCGCGGTGCAGATGTCTTGGTAGTATCTTCGGGCTCCATTGCTTTGGGGCGCACAGTGTTGAAATTGCCCAGCGGGGCTTTGCGTCTGGAAGATAGTCAGGCCGCTGCCGCTGTGGGGCAGATTGCGCTGGCGCGCATCTGGGCCGAAATGCTCAGCGAGCATCAGATAACGGCGGGACAGATTCTCGTCACTTTCACCGACACCGAAGAGCGCCGCCGCTATTTGAATGCGCGCGAGACGATTGCGCGCCTGCTGGAAATGCGCGCCATTCCCGTGATCAATGAAAATGACACAGTGGCAACAAGCGAAATCCGTTTTGGCGATAATGATCGTCTGGCCGCCCGTGTGGCCACAATGGTGAGTGCAGATCTGCTCATTCTGTTGTCGGATATTGACGGTCTCTATACAGC
>OMIJ01000206.1 GCA_900299065.1 Hyphomicrobiales bacterium | reverse complement strand
TTTCACTCACCCCAGCTTTAGGCTTATGAGTCTCAAAAAAGATTTTCAGGCAGGCAGGTCTAGCACGCCGGCCTGGCCATCTTCAGTTCCATAGACGAGACGACGGCCATCTTTGCTCCAGCACAGCGCCGAGACAGCCAGACCTTTCGCCTCTGGCTCAACATCCTTTACAGCGCGCACAATAATTTCTGCCGCATCATTCAAGCGACAGAGCATGACCCAGCCATCTTCATAGCCAACTGCAACGACAAGTGATGTGGGATGAAAGGCTACTCGCGAAACGCGAACAGGGCGCACGCCGCATTCTCGCGGTGGCCTCCCCATGGGTCCATCCTTGGTCTGGAACGGCCAGATCACGCAAGCCTCTGCGCCAGAAGTTGCGAGCCAATTACCATCATGCGACCAGGAAAAGGAGCGCGTCTTGGCGGGATAGCCGGTCATCCGCATGTCTTTTTTGTCAGCAATGCGCCAGCCATGCAAAGCATTTTCCTGCATGGCGCTGATTGCAAAACGCGCATCTGGAGAAATGGTCAGATCCAGATGCGAGCCGGGCCATTTCAATAAATCCGGCTCAGCTGCCATATTGGGGAACCAGAGCGAGACGCCATTATAATGCGAAATGGCCAGGCGATAGCCTTTGGATAAAAAGCACAGGCCGCGCACGCTGGAGGGCGCAGTCATGGTCTTGACCTCGCCCTTGGCATCTCTGGCTCTGACGGTCTTGGTCACCGACCAGGCCAGAGCCCCATCACGGCCCAGAGTCAAAGCATCAATCCATTTGCCTTGCTCATTGGCAAGCTCATCACAGCGCCCATCTGGAGAAGTGGCAAGTACAAGACCATCATCGCCGCCCGTCACAATGCGTGTCCCATCGCTTTGCGCGACAAGAATGGTCGCATCTGGATGCGGTGTGACGCTGCGCTCTTTGCCAGGTTCAGCAAAAAGAATTGTGCCATTGGTGCAAACAAGACTGGCAATGCCATCGACAAAGGCAGCGGCAATAACTTCTGCGCCCGGCTCAAATAGTGTAACATTGGCAGTCAGTGACTTTTGCGATTGCGACATGACTTCAATCCTCGATAATCAATCCGGTCGCAGAATTCTGCGCTGCAAATTCCATGACATAATGCGAGAGTGACAATTCGACTTCCGCATCCGCCAAAATCTGCAAAAACTCTACTGGCCAGGCATATGAATAAGATTCGACTTTGTCAGGCACAGCCAAAGCCATGTCCAACACAGCACGGATGGCTAGGGGAAGATCTGTGAAGGGCGAGCTGGGCGGCAATAAAGCACGCCGCAAGCGCGCCATCAGCCGCAGACACATAGCTGGCACATCCTGATCAGGCATTGCAGGTGAATAATCATAGAAATAAGACACACTGCCCGCCTCACCCGGCGCGCTTCTGATCGGCGGATCAGGCAGGCCGGGCGGCTCCCCCTGCCAGCCCATAATATCCAACCGCAAGATCACACCTATGACCAGCGGCTGGATTTGCGAGGCCAACCCCGACACAGACAGCGCCTCGCTCATGCCTTAAACGACACAGGCCATGAACCCTTTGCGGATTTCATCTTCTTTCAAATTGCGCCCAATGAACACAACTTTGGATTCGCGCTTCTCACCTGGCTTCCAATCGCGTTGTAATTCGCCATCGAGAATCATGTGGACGCCCTGAAAGACAAAGCGCTTAGCCTCATCCTTGAATGAGAGAATACCTTTTGAGCGCAGAATATTCGGGCCTTCTTTTTGCACCAGTTCATTGATCCAAGGCATGAAGCGATTGGGGTCAACATCACCATCCACACGAATGGAAAGCGATTGCATCTCCTCATCATGATAATGTTTGAGCCCGTGATCATGATGATGGTGATCATGGCCGTGATGATCGTGATCATGATCATGCTCATCGACATGCAGAAATTCAGGTTCAATTTCGAGGATGCGATCCAGATCAAAGGCATTTTGGCCTAGCACCGCATCCAAGGACACCTGACAGCGGCTTGTGCGATGCAGCTTGGCATAGGGATTAATAGCACGGATACGCGCCTCAACCTCGCGCATTTCACCTTCGCTCACCAGATCCATTTTATTGAGAATGATCACATCGGCAAAAGCGATCTGGTTTTTGGCCTCGGGCGCATCTTTGAGACGCTCGCTGAGCCATTTGGCATCGGCCACGGTGACGACAGCATCAAGCCAGGCGCGATCTTGTACATCCTGATCCACAAAGAAGGTTTGCGCTACAGGGGCCGGATCGGCAAGGCCGGTGGTCTCGACGATGATCGCATCAAATTTGCCACGTCGCTTCATCAAGCCTTCGAGAATGCGAATGAGATCGCCGCGCACAGTGCAGCAGATACAGCCATTGTTCATCTCGAAGACTTCTTCATCGGCGCCCACGACAAGGTCATTGTCTATGCCGATTTCCCCAAATTCATTGACGATGACGGCAAATTTACGCCCATGTTGCTCCGACAAAATGCGGTTGAGCAAAGTGGTTTTGCCAGCGCCAAGATAGCCGGTCAGAACGGTAACGGGGACTTTATCAGACATTCTCTACTCCGTGAGGGCGGCCCGATCAGGGAACCAGCGCCGCCGTGAATTCCCTAATATTGTTTCGCATCATGTCAATGTAAGTACCTGCCGGGCCCTTTGCCTCGGAAAGAGCATCGGAAAAGACTTTTCCTCCGATTTTAGCCCCTGATTCCTTGGCGATACGCCCTATAAGGCGATCATCAGAGATATTTTCCAGAAAAACAGCCGGAATTTTCTCGGCCTTGATCTGCCGGATGATCCTGGACACATCCTGCGCATTGGCCTCAGCATCAGTAGAGACCCCCTGCGGGGCAATAAAGGCGAGGCCATAGGCTTTGGCAAAATAGCCAAATGCATCATGCGTGGTGATCACCCGGCGCCTTTCGACCGGGATTGAGGCAATGGCGGCCAGAACCTCTGCCTCCAGTCCGGTCAATTGATCGAGATAGGCTTTACTACGTGTCTCATAAAGCGGGCGGGACCCAGGATCAGCCTCAATGAGGGCAGCGCTGATCGCGCTGACATAGAGGCGGGCATTGGCAATATCCTGCCAGGCATGGGGGTCAAAGCGCCCCTTGGCATTGCCAGGAGAGGTAGATCCTTTGAGGGGTATTAGATTTGCACCCTGCGAGGCAATAACAAGGCGAGGCTTGACGCCACTTGCTGCAATTAGCCGCTCGACCCAGCCCTCCAATCCAAGTCCATTGATGACGACGAGTTTAGCCTCACGCAAATGGCGCACATCGAGAGGTTTAGTTTGATAGACATGCGCATCGCCATTGGGGCCGACAAGATCAATGACCTCGACATGATCGCCGCCAATCTGCCTAACAAAATCAGCCAGAATGGAAAAGGTGGCGACGATTTTGACTCTTTGCTCGCTGACTTGCGTTTGCGCAAATGAACTTTGGCAATTGAGAGCCAGCGCAAAACAAAGAGCGAAGCAGAGCTGGCGCATGACGTGATCACCCTTCCAGATGTTTGACGGGGCGCAGACGCCACACGAGACCCCCGTTTGAGCCCAAAAGCAGGGAGAAAATATAAAGCACACCCGCGACAAGAATAATTGTCGGGCCGGAGGCAAGGCCCAAATGATAAGAGGCAATCAATCCGAGGGCAGAGGCCAGAATGCCCAGAGCACAGGCAATGCCCATCATCGCCGCAATGCCATGGCACCAGAAGCGTGCGGAAATGGCTGGCAACATGAGCACGCCGACAGCGAGCAAGGTTCCCATAGCATGAAAACCACTGATAAGATTGATCACGACAAGACAGAGAAAGATCAAATGAACCGGTGCGCCCAAGGGGCTGACAGTGCGCAAAAAGCCCGGATCGACACATTCCAGCACCAAGGGCCGATAGATGATGGCAAGCACCAGAAGAGTGAGCGAGGAAATCGCGGCCAGCAGAACAAGCGTTGCATCATCCAGCGCCAGCACTGAGCCAAAGAGCACATGAAGCAGATCAATATTCGAGCCCTTGAGCGAGACCAGGGTCACACCCAAGGCCAGAGAGATGATGTAAAAGGATGCCAGTGAGGCATCTTCACGCAATTGCGTGTGACGCGTCACCAATCCGGCCAGAAGCGCGACCAGACAGCCTGCAATTAATCCGCCAATGGTCATTGCACCCAGGGACAGGCCTGCGATGAGATAGCCAATGGCGGCCCCCGGCAAAATGGCATGTGCCATCGCATCACCCACGAGACTCATGCGACGCAGCACGAGGAAAACACCCATTGGACCCGCGCTCAAAGCCAGCACAAAGGAGCCGACGAGCGCTCGGCGCATGAAATCAAATTCAACAAAGGGCGCGAGAAAAAGAGCATAGAGACTGGACATTATGACACGCGCTCGCAGAATTCGGCCTCGCGATCAAAAGCCTCGACCAAAGCGCGCGATTGCTGCAAATGGCTCTGGGTGAGAACATTTTGCGTCTCGCCCCAGGCGACACATTCACGCGCTAATAAAAGACTAGTTGGAAAATGCGCCCGCACCAGCGCAAGATCATGCAAAACAGCAATGATGGTGCGATTTTCCTTGCG
>OMIJ01000205.1 GCA_900299065.1 Hyphomicrobiales bacterium | reverse complement strand
TCAGCGCGTGATGATCGCTATGGCGCTAGCCAATCGGCCTGATCTTTTCATTGCTGATGAGCCTACAACGGCGCTTGATGTCACCGTGCAAGCACAGATTTTAAAATTGCTCAAAGATCTGCAACTACGCTATGGCATGGCGATGTTGTTCATCACACATGATCTGGGTATTGTCCGCAAGATTGCTGATGATGTTTGTGTGATGCAGCGAGGCCGGATTGTTGAATCAGGTCCTGTTGGTTCAATTTTCTCGCATCCCTCGCATATCTATACCAAGACTTTGCTTGCTGCCGAGCCTAAGGGTGAGGCCATTGCAACAAAACCTGATGCATCTGTTGTGTTGCGGGCAGAGGATATGCGGGTCTGGTTTCCCATTAAACGCGGTTTTATGCGTAAAACCATTGGCCATGTGAAAGCAGTTGATGGCATTTCCTTGCAGCTACGCGAGGGGCAGACTTTAGGCATTGTAGGTGAATCAGGCTCGGGAAAGACAACGCTCGGACTTGCCTTGATCAAGCTCATTCGCTCGCAAGGCTTGATTGAATTTAAGGGTGTGAGAATCGATCCTTTCAATGCCGCCCAAATGCGTCCCCTGCGCGGTGATATGCAAATAGTCTTCCAGGATCCTTTTGGCTCATTATCTCCGCGCATGTCGATTGCAGATATTGTGGGAGAGGGTCTGACGATCCAGCGCCCGAATATAAATTATGAGGAGCGACGCGAATATGTGGCGCAGGCCTTGGCCGATACGGGGCTTGATCCTCAGGCCATGGATCGTTATCCGCATGAATTTTCCGGCGGGCAAAGGCAACGCATTGCCATTGCAAGGGCCATGGTTTTAGAGCCGCGCTTTGTTGTGCTAGATGAGCCAACATCGGCTTTAGATATGTCGGTGCAGGCGCAGATTGTCGATCTTCTTCGTGATCTGCAAAGACGGCGCAATCTTGCTTATGTCTTCATCAGCCATGATTTGAAAGTTGTGCGGGCTCTTGCCAATGATCTGATTGTGATGCGACAGGGACGCATTGTTGAATCCGGGCCTGCGTCCGAGATCTTTGAGCATCCCCGCCATGATTATACCAAGGCTCTGTTTGCGGCCGCTTTCAACATTGAAGCAGATGCCAAGGGCATTGTTGCTATTTAGGATATGACATGCCGCGCGCTCTAATTCTTGTGCTTGATTCGGTTGGCTGCGGCAGCGCGCAGGATTCGGCTTCCTTTGGTGATCAAGGGGCTGATACTTTGGGACATATTGCGCAAGCCTGTGCGCAAGGGCTGTGTGATATTGATGGTGTGCGCCAAGGCAAATTACATCTGCCGCAATTGGATGCATTGGGGCTTGGGCTTTTGTGCGAGGCCTCAACAGGGCGTTTGCCGCCAGGCCTGACACGTGTTGCGCATCCCCTGGCGCAATGGGGTTTTGCAATTGAAACATCAAAAGGCAAGGATACCCCTTCGGGACATTGGGAAATTGCAGGCGCGCCGGCTGATTTTGCCTGGGGTTATTTTCCGCAAACACAGCCCTGCATCCCGCAGGATCTGACGCAAGCCTTGATTGCGCAAGGTCAGCTTACCGGTGTTTTGGGCAATCGTCATGCAGCAGGCGTGGCAATCATTGATGAGCTTGGCGTTGCGCATGTTGAGAGCTTGCAGCCGATCATCTACACATCAGCTGATTCTGTTTTACAAATTGCAGCGCATGAAGAAGCCTTTGGCTTGCAGCGGCTTTATGATCTTTGCCTGATTGCGCGACGTCTTTGTGACCCGCTTAAAATTGGCCGCATTATAGCCCGTCCCTTTATCGGCAATGCTCGGGATGGCTTTAAGCGCACGGCTCATCGTAAGGATTATGCAATGCCAGCCACGCAAGGCAATGTGCTGGATCGCGCTGCAGAGGCGGGCCGAGCTATTATTAGCATTGGCAAGATTGGCGATATTTTCGGACATCGCAATACGGGGCGCGAGATTAAGGGCGCGCATGATATGGATCTATTCGACAAGACCCTTGTGGCGCTGGATGAGCTGCCTGACGGCGGTTTGCTGTTTGCCAATTATGTAGATCTCGACACAGATTATGGACATAGACGCAATGTGGCAGGTTATGCCGCTGGTCTCGAGCGCTTTGATGCGCGTTTATCCGGACTTGTCAGCCGTCTCAAAATGGGGGATCTGATGATCCTGACTGCGGATCACGGCAATGATCCCACCTGGAGGGGCACGGATCATACACGTGAGCATGTGCCTATTCTGGCATATGGGCCGGGTATAGTGCCGCGGGCTTTGGCTGGACGCAAAAGCTTTGCCGATATTGGCGCGAGTGTTGCGCGGCATTTATCAATTGCTTCGCCAATCGCGGGGACAAGCTGGTTGTGAGGTGTGTAAATGGCGCAGTTGACTATCGTTGATCATCCTCTGATCCGTCATAAATTATCTTTGATGCGCGATAAGGAATGCTCGACAAAGAGCTTTCGCAATCTCCTCGATGAGATTGGTCTCTTGCTTTGCTATGAGGTGACACGCGATCTGCCTGAAACGCCGGTGCAGATTGAAACGCCTCTAACAAAAATGCAGGGCTCTGCGATCTCCGGCAAGAAACTTGTTTTTGCTCCAATTCTGCGTGCGGGCCTTGGTTTTCTCAATGGCATGCTGGAGCTTGTGCCATCGGCACGCGTGGCTTTTGTCGGGCTTTATCGTGATCACGTGACTTTGGAAGCTGTTGAATATTATTTTAAAGCGCCGCAAGATTTAGGTGATCGTCTTGTCATTGTGCTTGATCCCATGTTGGCAACGGGCCATTCGGCTGTTGCGGCGATTGATCTTCTCAAGCAGCGCGGGGCTCATAACATCCGCTTTGTGAGCCTAGTATCTGCTCCTGAAGGTGTGGCGCATTTGCAAGCCAAACATAAGGATGTTGCGATCTGGACGGCGGCGCTTGATTCTCATTTAAATGAGAAGGGCTATATTGTGCCGGGCCTTGGGGATGCGGGGGATCGAATCTTCGGCACCAAATAGGGGCTATCTTATGCAATCTCTTCAATCACGACAGATGAAGTGTGGGGGGGCTCTTCACCGAGCTGATAGGCAGCTTCAATGGCTTTGGCCGCAGTTTCAGCTTGCAGTAAAGATTTTGCATGTATGATTGCCAGTGGATGATTGGGCGAAATTTCATCACCAATCATCGCCAAATGTGACAGGCCCACACTGGTATCAATTGCATCCTGATGTCTTGTGCGCCCGCCGCCCAACATAACAATTGCAAGGCCCAGCGCGCGCGTATCAATGTGCTGCACAAAGGCTCTGCGGTTTGGTTTCACGGCATGATGAATATCTGCGATCTTCAAATAATTTTGGCTTTTGGTGAGAAGATCCGCAGGTCCGCCCAGACTTGCACACATTTTGGCGAAGACTTCTGCTGCTTTGCCTGAGGTTATTGCCTGATCGATTTTGTCTCTGGCAGAACCGAGTTCTGAAGCAAGGCCGCTCAATTGCAACATATGCGCGCCAAGAGCGAGCACGACTTCGTGTACGCGCATTTGACGGTGTGCGCCTGTCAGATGATCCAGTGCATGTTGCACTTCAATCGCATTGCCAGCGCAATTTGCGAGGGGTTGATTCATATCTGTAATCAAAGCGCGTGTCGGCAGTCCCGCGCGATTGGCGACAGTGACGATGCTTTTGGCAAGAGCGCGGGATTGTTCCAGCTCTTGCATAAACGCGCCTGAGCCTGTCTTTACGTCCATCACAAGGCCTTGCAAGCCTGCGGCGAGTTTCTTCGACAGGATTGACGAAGTGACGAGTGCAATGCTCTCCACGGTCGCTGTCACATCGCGTATGGCATAGAGCTTGCGATCAGCGGGGGCGAGTTCATCTGTCTGGCCAATGATGGCGCAGCCAATGTCACGAACGACTCTGCGAAAGAGCGCTTCATCCGGTTCGGTGCGGTAGCCTGCAATGGAAGAGAGCTTATCAAGCGTGCCTCCCGTGTGGCCAAGGCCACGCCCCGAAATCATTGGCACATGCGCGCCGCAAGCTGCGACAGCTGGTGCTAGGATAAGAGAAATATTGTCACCCACGCCGCCAGTTGAATGTTTATCCAGCACGGGGCCGGTGAGTTGCTCTTGTGACCAATCGAGCACTTTGCCCGAGCGCATCATGGCCTGTGTAAGCAAAGCGCATTGATCGACACCAAGGCCTTTGAAATAAACCGCCATGGCAAAGGCGGCGGCTTGTGCATCAGTGATGCTGTTATTGGTGATCCCGGCAATGAAGAAATTAATCTCATCAGCGCTGAGCGTTTGCCCATCGCGTTGATGCCGAATGATCTCTTGTGGCAGCAGGATTTGGCGCGATTGCATTAATAGCCGTCCTGCTGTTCAGCTCTTTGGCCCGTCAGTTCGCTCAGTAGAGCATCGAGAAGGCCACTGGCCCCAAAACGAAAGTGTTTGGGCTGGACCCAATCCTTGCCCATGATCTGATCAGCAAGTTCTAGATAGATTTTTGCATCTGACAAAGTGCGAATGCCACCGGCAGCTTTAAAGCCTGCTTTTGAT
>OMIJ01000204.1 GCA_900299065.1 Hyphomicrobiales bacterium | reverse complement strand
TGCTGCGTTATCGCACGGGGGCCAAGCTCATCACCGAGCCCACTGTGGATATGCTCAATTTTAAATTGCGCTCTGTGGCCGATTTGATCGCTGATCATTCACTGGTGCGTGTGCGTGTTACCAATGATGATTTGGCAAAGGCGCAGGAGCGGGCCGGTCTGGCGGGTTTGCCGCTTGATGTCCCGCCGCGCGGGGATGGTCAATCGATCTATCTTGACCTCACGCTTGGTTATGCCATGCCGCCAACCATTGGCCGCAATACCGCCGGGCAGGGTGGCTATCATCGCATGGTTGAATCCATGCCTGAGGGTGCAGAGGCTTTGATCTTTGGTTCGCAGAGCAATTATGATCATCTGGGCACCAAGTTCAACAATCTCTCCAATGGATTTCATCTTGAGCGCTTAGCTGTTGTGCAGGGAGATAAAAGATTCGAGTTCAAGAAAGCCGATCTGCTCAGCGTTGATTTTCTGTTGGGCTGGGTGTCCAATGTGCTGGTGCTCAAAAAAGACAGCGGCTTTGATCCGCTTAAACCCTGGCGCACGGAAATTTTTGCCTATGCACGCCACCCCGATGGCAAGCTTGATCGTTTTCTTTTGACCAGTGTCGATTATCAATTGCCGCCACACTATGTGCGATTGCCTGAAGCGCCTGCAGGTCCCGCCTGGATGGAGGCCTGGGTTGAGGGGCGCACCAATATCATCATTCTGGGCGTTATGCTGACAGTGCTGACGGCGATCCTTGCATTGCAACATAGTCTCACGCGTTATCGCTTTGCGCATCGCTGGGTTCGCAATGGCTTTTTGCTATTCACTTTGGTCTGGCTTGGCTGGACAGCCAGTGCGCAGCTCTCCATCGTGCATGTGATCAATTATCTTAAAGGGCCTGTGCAGGGATTGTCGCTGGGCTTTTATCTCGCCGAGCCTTTGATTGTGATCTTGTCGATTTACACAGCCATTTCGCTCATACTTTTGGGTCGTGGTGTTTTCTGTGGCTGGTTATGCCCCTTTGGCGCCTTACAGGAATTGCTTGCCAATGTGTCGCGCGCCCTAGGTCTGCCGCAATGGAATCCGAAAGAATCGACGCAAAAGTATTTGTGGAATCTCAAATATGTTTCGCTGGTCGTTGTGGTGGGCCTGGCCTTTCTCGCACCTGATCTTGGCGCGGCGGCTGCGGAAGTTGAGCCTTTCAAGACAGCGATTACGGCCATGTTCGCGCGTGGCTTGCCCTATGTGATTTATGCCATCATTCTGCTGCTGATTGGACTGTTCACCGAACGCGCCTATTGTCGCTTTTTGTGTCCGCTGGGTGCCTCTCTGGCCGTGCTGGATCGTTTGCATCTCATAGATCTGCTCAAGCGGCGGCCTGAATGTGGCAGTCCTTGTCATTTGTGTGAACATTCCTGCCCCGTGCGCGCGATTGAACATTCCGGCAAGATCAAGATGGCAGAATGCTTTCAATGCCTGGATTGTCAGGTTGAATATTATGACGATCATCGCTGCCCGCCCTTGGCCAAAGTGCGCAAGCAATTGGATCGTGCAGCGCGTCCGCCTCTGGCAACGGGTGGGCATACAAGGCCTGTGACGGCGCGCACAAATCTGGGAGAGGCAAAGGGATGAGCAAGATGATGCACAGCACTTCGCGTCCCTCGCGTCGTCGCTTATTGAAGATCTTTGGTGCGGCTGTTGCGCTGCCCTCAGGCATATTGGCTTTGCGGCAGGCCTTTGGTTCTCTCCATCGGGCGCAATGGCATGGGGAGACCTTGGGCGCTCTGGCAGGCATGACACTCTGGCATCAAGATTATGCTTTTGCGCAACAAACTTTGCTGCGCATGCGCAGCGAAGTCGAGCGTCTGGAATCTGTGTTCAGCCTTTATGAACCCGAGAGCGAGATTACACGCCTCAATCAAATGGGTCGGCTTGAAAATCCCTCGCGTGATTTAGTCCTTGTGCTTGAAGATGCCCAAAGAATTGCAACCCTTAGCGCCGGGGCTTTTGATCCCACGGTGCAGCCCTTGTGGGATGCATATTCGGCTTTTTACAAAGCCCATCCCGCAGCAATTGATGCACCAGATTCTCAGCTCGTTGATGCTGCGCGCAAGAGAGTTGATTATCGTAGCCTTGATGTCAGCGCGCAGCAGATCCGCCTAGCACAAGCGGGCATGTCTGTGACGCTCAATGGTATTGCTCAAGGCTACATTACGGATCGGATCGCTGATCTACTGCGCAATGAAGGATTTGATCATGCCATGGTTGAATTGGGCGAGACGCGAGCGATTGGCGAGCGACCCGAAGGCGGTGCCTTTCAAGTGCAACTGATGAATCCTCAAGCACCCGGTGAGATTGGCCGCACGGTTGAGCTGGCCAATTCGGCACTGGCAGTGTCTGGCGGCTATGGTCTGCGCTTTGCGGGTTCGCATTCGCATCACATATTCAATCCGGCAACGGGATTGAGTGCCAATGCTTTAATCGATGTTGCCGTTGAAGCGCCGCGCGCGCAAGCCGCGGATGCTTTATCGACCGCCATTTATGTAGCGGGTGAACAGGCTGCGCCAAAACTGCTGCAAGCCTATGCAGCGCGGCGTGCTATGATCACGCGCGCCGATGGCTCGCAGGCCGAGATCTACGCTTAAGGCAGCGATTGCGCAATTTTGGTCAGAGCCAGGCTCTGTCCTAGTTTCGTGCTCAGGCTACGGGCGATTTTAAGCCCGCCTTCGAGATCACCCATTTGAGAGCGGGTGAGCGCAATATCTACTTCGGCATCGCTGCGGCGATATGGATTGTCAATCAATTGTGCTGTTGCCAGTGCAGCGGAATGGTCCCCGGCCTTGACCTGTTGCACTGCGATTGTCTCCAGTGCATCGGCGCGCACGCGCAAATCGCTAATGCTTTTGGCCGTCTCTAATGCTGAGGCAAAGTCCTTATTTCTGGCCTGTGCCATGGAGATTAATTTGAGCGCTTGCAGATTGCCTTGGAAATTGCGGATGGATTGGGCAATTGTCAGCCCAGCTTTGGCATCGCCCTGTTCGGCTTGCAGGCCAGCAATTGCGATCAAAGCTGTGACATCGCCATAGGCAGATTCGATATTGCGCGCCAATTCAAGGCCGGGCGCCAATTGGCCAGTTCTGGCTTGCGCAATGGAAACGGCAATCAATGCACCAATATCGCCATAGGCGGCTTCAATCGTGCTTGCGGTTGCCATAGCGCCGGCAATATCTTTGTTTTCGGCCTGCACGACAGCAGCTGTGGCCATGGCTTTTGAGCGTGCAGCAACATCCTGAATGGCGCGGGCGGTTTCAATGGCGGCTGCAATGTCGCCTTTGCGCGCATGCACGCCCGAGATCATGACGAGTGCTTGATAATACCAATAATCATCCACCGCAGTTTCGGAAAAGCGCATGGAATTTTCAGCCTTGGCTTGCGGCAGCCAATATGAGCTTTTCATCTTGCTCACTGTTGTCATGGCTCCTGCCATATCGCCAGCCTCTGCCTGTGTGAGAGCAATGGCGGCCTGTGCTTCAAGGCGGGCGGTGTAATCCTCCATCTCATTGGTGGATTGGATCGCGCCGGCAATATCGCCCGCTTTGGCTTGTTTGATCGCTACAGTTTGCAAAGCGGCCATTGCGGCTGATTGCTCGCGCTGGTCATCAATGCTGCGCGCGGTTGCCAGAGCATTTTTAATATTCCCCGCTTTGGCTTCGAGTTCGGCAATGATGACCAAAGTCTCGTTTTGAATATACGGATCTTTGATGGCGCGTGCTGTAGCCTTTGCCGGTTCAAAGGCGTTGCTCAACGCCTGGGCACTGGCAATGGCTGCAAGAGCCATTTGCTTGTCGCGAATTTGATCAATGTCATTGGTATTGGCGAGGGCTTCGCTCAACAGGCATTCGCGTTGCGGGCCAGAGCAGGGGGGCGTCTGAGCCGGACAAGGCTGGGTGAGCGCAGCCAAAAGAGCGAGCGCGGGGAGAGATGATGCTAATCTCATAACGTTCCTGCCGATGATTGGTTGATCTTTATTTAGTCAAAGCAATGGCGCGGATGATCCGCGCCATTTTTTAATCGCGTATTTCGCGCACAGCGCCGCGTGCCGCGCTGGTGGCCATAGAGGCATAAGCGCGAAGCGCTGTTGAAACTTTGCGTGGGCGGGGCTTTTCCGGGCGCCAAGCAGCCTTGCCGCGCGCCAGCATGGCTTTGCGTCTTG
>OMIJ01000203.1 GCA_900299065.1 Hyphomicrobiales bacterium | reverse complement strand
TTCACTGAAGTGATTATTGCTCCAGAGGCAGATGAAGATGCGATTGCGCTGATTGGCGCAAAAAAAAATCTGCGTCTCTTGCTGACCGGCGGAATGCCTGATCCGCGCAGCACAGGCCTGACTGTGCGCACCGTTGCTGGCGGCCTGCTTGTGCAAGGCCGCGATAATGCCGTGATTGATGATATGGAACTCAAAGTCGTCACCCGTCGCGCCCCCAGCGCACAGGAATTGGCGGATCTGAAATTTGCCTTCCGTATCTGCAAGCATGTCAAATCCAATGCCATTGTTTATGCCAAGCAGGGCGCGACCGTTGGTATTGGCGCTGGCCAGATGAGCCGGGTTGATTCCTCGCGCATTGCGGCCTGGAAAGCAGCTGAAGCGGCCAAGTCTGCCGGTTTGGGCGAAAGCCTCGCCAAAGGCTCAGTTGTCGCCTCTGATGCCTTCTTCCCCTTTGCTGACGGCCTGCTGGCCGCCGCCGAGGCGGGAGCCACGGCAATTATCCAGCCAGGTGGCTCGATGCGCGATGATGAAGTGATCAAGGCAGCGGATGAAGCCGGACTCGCCATGGTCATGACCGGGCACAGGCATTTTCGCCATTAATGGGCCAGACGGGCTGGGTATAAGTCCCGGCCTGACAGGCTCGCACCAGCCTTGCAATAAAAATTCAAACCAGCCCGTTTCGGTAAGGAAGCAGAAACCTAGCTTTGTCATTTTGGTTAGGTCTCGCGGAAAATGGGTACGCATCCGGTTCGGATGGGTGATGGTCACGTATGCTTGCGGAGTTTTGCGTATGAAATCGCGGGATAGTTTGATACGCCTGAAGCGTTTTCAGGTTGACGAAAAGCGGCGCCGGATGACGCAGATCGAAGCCATGATCAATGAATTTACACGCATGGCCAATGATCTTGAACGCGAAATTGCCACTGAGGAACAGCGCTCGGGCATTACTGATTCAACTCATTTTGCCTATTCAACCTATGCCAGAGCCGCCCGTACACGGCGCGAGAATGTCATGCAATCTGCTGATGAATTGCGTGGCCAGCTCGAAGAAGCCCGGCAAAGGCTGGAAGAATCAATTGAGGAATTGGGCAAGGTTCAGTCCCTTGAAGGGCGCGAAAAGGCGGGCGAGCCGCTCGCTAATGCCTCGGTCCAATCCCTGCGGGTTGCTGGCGCCTGAAAGACGATCTCTATCAAGCCGTGATTGATGTTGAAGGCTAAACCTAACGGCGCTTGAAAGCGTGCATGCAATTGCTTGCTTGCAACCTGGTAAAACATAAGTCACCTATAGGGCCTGATCGATCCTTTGGGTTTAAGCTTCAGTGCTAAATCCTAAGGCATCGAAAACCATGAGGTTGTCGGCCCTGTGATGAAACGTTTTTGGGATTTTTTCTGGCCCGCAGTTGGTCTTGGCGCAGTCATCTGGTCTGTCCGCCTCCTTTATCTCAAGCTGGAAGCTGAAGCAGCGACGGATGGGGCGATTCGCAAATTACTGGATGAAGGCGATCTGTGGTCTGATATTCAGGTCATAGCCTCTGTTATTTCGCAAAAGCTGCATGCCATTTCACCGCAAGCGCATTTTCTCTCGCTGCTTTCAACCCTGGTCGCCTATGGTGCTCTGGCCTGGTATGATCGTATTGCGCTGATCTATCTCAAGCGCGAGCAGAATATTTCCTGGCTCTATATCTCCATGTGCTCCTTCGTCACTTATGCCTTGTCGCATAATATTGGCGCCTCGGTTTTCTCCGGCGGCATGGTGCGCTACAGAGCCTATTCAGCGAAAAATCTTACCCCAGCTGAAATTGCAGCTCTTGTTGCTTTGTGCTCCTTCACATTTGCCTTCGGGACGATGATGATGCTCGGGCTTGTTCTTGTTTTTGAGCCTCAGATTCTTGAGCCCCTCAAATCCTGGTCGCCCCTGTTTGCGATGAGCGAAACATTGGCGCGCGGTTCGGGTGCGTTCCTGTTGCTGCTGTGCATGATTTATACGATTGGCGCATGGAAGGGTTTCAAGCCTGTGAAGATTGGAGGCTTTGAGCTCTTCTATCCCGGCATGAATGTGGTGCTCAGGCAATATCTGGCTGCACCGCTGGAATTGATTGGCGCTGCGGGCATTATCTATTTTGCACTTCCCGCAGAGGGCAATCCTGGATATGCGATTGTTCTGGGCGCTTT
The DNA here is from genome assembly GCA_900299065.1 of Hyphomicrobiales bacterium. Taxonomy (GTDB): domain Bacteria; phylum Pseudomonadota; class Alphaproteobacteria; order Rhizobiales; family Beijerinckiaceae; genus Terripilifer. The sequence continues at coordinate 473 of OMIJ01000203.1, read as the reverse complement.
CCTTTTGTCTTTTTCCGCGGGTTTATTGTCACAAGTGCCAGGCGGAGTTGGGGTAATGGAGGCTGTATTTCTCGCCATCATGCCAGGACTGCCAGCCAGTTCTGTCTTTGCAGCTTTGCTGGTCTGGCGCATGCTCTATCTGATCATGCCGCTGGTCTTTGCGCTGCCAGTCATTCTTCTATTTGAGCGCTCGCAATTGGGGCAATTGACGCGCCATTTGCGCGATCCCAAGGATGAGGCCGCTTCACATTAGCGCGTGATGAATGATCCCTCAGATGAAGTGATCTTCAAACAGCAAAGCCCCGCGCGAGCGGGGCTCATGAGAATGGCCTCATAAGATAGGCCAGTTCACAGATGCTGTGATTACTGGCGATATTGCTGAATGCGCGTGGTGCGCAGTCCGGCCAATCCGTGCTGATCAATCGACATTTGCCAGCTGAGGAATTCATCAACCGTCAGCGTATAGCGACTAC
>OMIJ01000202.1 GCA_900299065.1 Hyphomicrobiales bacterium | reverse complement strand
GCTTTTGATCTCAATGGCGCAAGCCCAATGGGGAGCACTGACAATGCTATTATGTCCGCGCCTTTCTCGAATATTCAAGTGCGAATGGTGCCGGAGAATGTCAGCCTGATTCCCAAAAGCACAGCCCAGGAAGCAGAAAAATCAGTGGTCGAAAAATTGGTCATCGTTCGCCGCAATGAACGCCTTGAAGACATATTACGCAACAATAATGTCAAACCGGACGCCATTGCGAATATCGTTTCCGCCTTTGGCCCGATGAAGCGCGGTGAATTGCCCGTTACAGAAGGGCAGAAAATCAAAATGTTATTTTTGGATTGGGATGATCGCACGGGTCAGGTGTTAGCCCGGCTGTCTGTTTATACCAATGACAATCTGGAAATGATCATCGCTGTGAGTGATGAGCTGAAATATTATCAAGTTGCCAAAGCAGAGATTCAAACGAAAGTCGATAATAAAACCTCTCCGGAAGACGATGAGGAAGAGGATACGGATAGCATTCGACTCTACGATAGTTTTTATGAAACGGCCTTGAAGCAGGAAGTTCCTAAGCCCATTATCAATGATCTGGTGCGGATTTTCGCTAATGATGTCGACTTCCAGCGCGCTGCAACACCAAGCGATTCTTTCGAAGTCTTTTATGAAGAAAGCGAAGAAGGCGATGGCCGTACCGAATTGCTCTATGCCTCCATTACAGTGCGCAATGAGACGTTCAAATATTATCGGTATCAAGCGCCCGAAGATACAACGATTGATTTCTTCGACGAGAATGGCAAATCAACACGCAAATTTCTGATCCGCAAACCTATCGCCCAGGGCGAACAAAGATCAGGCTTTGGTCGGCGCTTTCATCCCATTTTGGGCTATTCACGCATGCATACAGGTGTTGATTGGGCAGCGCCTATCGGGACACCCATTGTAGCAGCTGGCAATGGCGTCGTGATCAAAGCCAAACGTGAGTCAGGCTATGGCAATCGCGTCGAAATCCAGCATCCCAATGGCTATATTACAACCTATAATCACATGTCAGGATTTGCCCGCGGCATTGCCGAAGGTGTGCGCGTGCGTCAGGGTCAAGTGGTCGGCTTTTTGGGCATGACCGGCTTGGCGACAGGGCCGCATCTGCACTATGAAGTGCTCGTGAATGGGAATTTTGTCGATCCCATGCGCATCAAACTTGCCCGCGTTCGTGAATTGGATGGACGGCAAATTGCAGAATTCAAACAAGAGCGTGATCGCATTGACGAGTTGATCAGCAGAGCGCCAACGGCCTCGCAAGTGGTGGCAACGCGCCCGCGCTAAGTATCCAGACCTATAAGGCGTCGCACATCCTGCGCGCTCCATCCCTTGAGGCGCAGTTCACGCAAGCTTTGAGCACCCGCGCTTTTAGATAATTTTTGTCCCTCGTCATCATGGATCAGCCGGTGATGATGATAAATAGGGGCTGGTAAGGCGAGCAGATTTTGCAAAAGCCGATGAATGGACGTTGCAAAAAACAAATCTCGTCCGCGGATCACATGTGTAACACCCTGCAAAGCATCATCTACCACAACAGCCATATGGTAACTTGTGCCGATATCTTTACGTCCCAGCACCACATCGCCCCACGCATGAGGCTGCGTCTCTATAATCTCGACGCCGCCATCTTGTCCCATCTCAGACCAGAACAAGGGCGCAGCAACATTTTTGATCGCCACCTGCAAATTCAAGCGCAATTGATGCGGCTCACGATCTGCTCTTTGCCAGGCCTTATCGGTCGGCAGATGACGACAAAGACCGGGATAGACAGGGGAGCCATCGGGATCGCGCACTGCATCCGCGCCAAGACAACGCAGAATCTCGCCGCGCGTGCAAAAGCAAGGATAGAGCAGATCCTGAGACTTCAGCTGATCAAGCGCTTGGCGATAAATCGCCATATGCTCCGATTGACGGCGCACTGGCCTCTCCCAGTCCAGGCCCAGCCAGCGCAAATCCTCCTCGATCGATTGTTCATAGTCAGGCCGCCAGCGGGTGCGATCAATATCCTCAATCCGCAGCAGGAAGCGTCCGCCGAGCCGCGCGGCCATATCCTGATTGAGACAGGCCGAGAGCGCATGACCCAGATGCAAATAACCATTGGGCGAGGGCGCAAAACGCATGATCGGAGGCGAGCTAATCTTCCTCTCCTTGGCCTCAGGGGTAAATTCAATCCCCATGCCTATATATGTCTTTTCAGGACTTGACGATTGTCCCCCAGACGCCTACCGCCAAGGGATTACACAGACATTCGAGAAACAGGTTAGAAACCACTCGCTAAAGCCACTGGATTGCCATGACCACGACATTAACAGGCCCAAGGATCGCCCCCAAATCGGGCACTATCAAGCAGATTGTTGTCTTTCTGCATGGCTATGGCGCCGATGGCAATGATCTGATCGAAATTGGCAAACAATGGCAGGCTTGGTTGCCCGATGCCCTCTTTATAAGCCCCCATGCGCCGGACCGCTGCACAATGGCCCCAACAGGACGCCAATGGTTCCCCCTGAGCATGCGCGATTCATCTGAATTATGGAAAGGCGCCATACATGCCCGCCCAGCTATTGATCGCTTCCTTGATGATGAATTGGGCAATGCTAATTTGGATGATTCAAAACTCGCTTTGGTTGGATTCAGTCAGGGCACAATGATGGCGCTACATGTCGGCCTGCGGCGGCCCAAAGCCCCGGCTTCTATTCTGGGCTTTTCTGGCACACTTGTTGGGCCTGAATATCTTGAAGAAGCGAGCGCCCGTAATGCCAAAGGCGAGCCACCGCCCATTTTGCTGACTCATGGCGGAGCGGATGAAGTCATCCCTGTCGATGCTTTGTTCATGTCGGCAGAACAATTGGCCAAGGCCAATATTGCCTGCCAATGGCATCTCTCGCCCAATATGGGCCATGGCATTGATGGTGAATGTCTCATTCAGGGCGGACAATTCCTTGCCAAAAATTTTGGCTTGCCTCTGCCCGCGCGGCCCAGACGCACGCGCTAAATTTTATCTTGCCCTATTGTCCGCATAGCGCGGCCCGCCACAGGCGAGAGCGCGGGCGCAAGGGCGGGCACAATGCGCCGCACGGGTCGGCGCACCATAATCGGGCGATATAATTGCTTGGTGGCCTCAACCAGAAACACGCCGCCGCCGGGCAAAGCAAATTTGCCACCAATGCGCTCAAACACTGACGCCAGACGCAAAAAGGATCTACTCTCAAACGGCGGCACATAAAGCGCCTCTTCAAAAGAGAGTGGAGAAAACTCCGTTTCGCGCAATAATGTTCGCAATTGCCGCCGGGAATAAGGCCGGCCATGACCAAAAGGTGTGCGATCAAAGCGCGCCCATAGACCGCGCCGATTAGGCACCATCAGCAACACGCGACCACCGGGCGCCAACACACGCCAGATCTCGCTCATCAAGGCATGAGCATCATCCGACATTTCGAGCGCATGCATCACCATCAGACGATCAATCACGCCATCGCCCAGAGGCAGGGCCATTGTCTCAACCAGAGCTGTGACATTGGGGGCCTCGTCAGGCCAGTGCAACACGCCTTGCTCGGCCGGCATGAAGGCCAAAGTGCGCAGCGCCTGCCCATGATAGGGACCAAGAAAAGGCGTGGCAAAGCCCAGTCCCAGCAGATTATGCCCTTTGCAATTGGGCCAGAGCGCCTGCACTCTGGACAGCACAGCGCGATGCGCCACCTGCCCGAGGGCTGAGGCGTAAAAACTGCGCAGATCTGTGACATCTAAGGACATGGCCGAAAGATCGCATGAAAGCGGCCAGAAAAAAAGCCGTTCAGCCTCAGTCCTCGCCTCGCCGATTATGCAAGCGGCGTTCCCAATCGAGGGCTTGGCGAACGATGGTTTGCAAATCATTATGCTGAGGCTGCCAGTTCAATGTGGATTTGATCCTTGCATTGCTAGCCACAATCACCGCCGGATCGCCCGCCCGTCGCCCTGACAAATGGACGGGAAAATCAACCCCGGCAACAGATTTCACCATTTTGATGACATCAAGCACAGAATAGCCTTTTTGATAGCCCACATTGCACACAAGACTTGGACCTCCCGCCCGCAAATAGCGCAAAGCATCCATATGGGCCCGCACCAGATCGCTGACATGAATGTAATCGCGCTCGCAAGAGCCATCACGCGTGGGATAATCCGTGCCAAACACATCCATCCCCGGCCGAAAGCCCAAAGCCGCCTGCACAGCCACTTTGATCAAATGCGTTGCATCGGGCGTTGATTGACCCGATCGTCCCTGAGGATCAGCACCCGCCACATTGAAATAACGCAAGACCACATGACGCAAGCCGGTCGCGCGCGCCACATCCTCCAACATCATTTCAACAAACCACTTTGAGCGCCCATAAGGATTGATCGGCTTGAGCATCTCATCCTCACTCACCGGATTGCTCTGTGGTTCGCCATAAACCGCAGCTGTTGAGGAAAAGATGAAATGCTCAATGCGCGCCGCCACAGCGCAAGCAATCAGATTGCGCGCCTTGGCCGTATTATTGAGATAATAAGTCAGCGGATCCGCCATTGATTCCGGCACAACAATCTTCGCGGCAAAATGAATAATCGCACTGACCTGATGCTCGCGCAAAATCCGGCTGACCAATTCCTCATCGCCAAAATCGCCGACAATGAGTGGAACATGAGACGGTACGGCCCAGCGAAAGCCGGTGGAAAGATTATCCAGAACGATGACCTGTTCACCAGCATCCAGCAGTTCAAGCACCATATGGCTGCCGATATAGCCCGCCCCACCCGTCACCAATATTGTCATACCATTCTCTTCCCATCGTCAGAGGCGCTCACGCCAGCGGACCTGAAATGGCCACGCTAAAGCGACCAGCCGCGCTAGCTGGATCTGACCATGATGGACCCTAATAAATCAAAAATGATTAATAATGGTCAGCGCTTTAGGCAGAGCCAGAGCTCAGCCGACCATGCGCAGCGGGGTCGAGCCGCCATTCAAGGGACCGATCAGCTCGCGACCGATCAAGGTGACATTTTCAGCAGTGGGAATGAGCTTACATAAGATCAGCTCAATGCCCATATCCTCAAAGCGCTTTAACTGAGCCAGCACTTTATTCGCAGGGCCAATACAGCCCGCACGCGTGGCAGGCATCATGCGCTTTTCGATTTTGCGCGTATCGGGATCAGGATCATATTTGAAAATGCGCTGAATGGTCGTATCAAAGGCTTCCTGCTCGCTGGCACCTAGCGCAATGAAAGGATTGAGCGCCAGCCTCACCTTGCGCCCATGCCGTGCCGCCCGCTTTTGCATATCGGCTGCCGAAGCCTCAATGCCACGCAAAACCTCATCTGTTGAACCTGCATCCTTGTCGATTTCGACAAACCACCAGTCACAATGACTGGCAATAAATTCAAGACCGCGCTCACTGCGACTGACCGAAAAGATCTCGGGTGGCTGTGGCGTTGCAGGCTTGAGCAATAATTGCCCCGCATCAACCTTGTAATGAGCGCCCTGAAAGGAAAAGACATCCTTTGTCCATAAACCGCGTAAAATATCGATAAACTCCTGCGTGCGCTGATAACGCTCTTCGCCTTGCAGAACAGTGCCGCCAAACATGCGGAATTCTTCATCAAACCAGCCATTGACAATATTGATTGCCATACGGCCCTTGCAAATGCGGTCAAGTGAAGCGGCCATTTTGGCAATCATCACCGGATCCCACAGACCCGGATGCACTGCCACCAAAGCGCGCATATGCTCCAGCCGTGAGGCAATCGCCGCTGCATTGATCCAGCCATGCATATCATTGCCCAAATGGCGCTCAGCAAACAAAGTCAGTCCAAAGCCCGCTTTATCCGCCGCCAGACAGACCTCAAGACCATGATCAAACTGAGCATCGCGCCGCCCGGGCGCTAAAGGCTGCAAAGCCTCTGC
>OMIJ01000201.1 GCA_900299065.1 Hyphomicrobiales bacterium | reverse complement strand
GTAATGAAGTGTCCATTCGCCTCGATGCAACCGGCCAGCGCATCTCTGCGACCATTGCCTCGGGCGGAGAAGATCTCGCAACACGCCTGCAAGAATCCTCCGATTTTCTGAGCCAGACTCCCACCTCACATTCAGAATCTCTGGTTGAGCGCTTGGGTGTGGCCAGTGTTCATCTGGCCGAAACGATCTCATCACATAATACCAGCCTGACCGATACAGTGCTCCATGCCGCCGATGAATTGTCAAACAAGCTGGAGGAAAAGACCCAAACCATCAGCCAGACTTTGGCGCAGGAATCGGCTCTTCTAACAGAACAATTGGACGAGAAATCCAATGCTCTGTTGACACAATTTTCGTCGCACCGTGATTTGCTGACCCAGAGTCTAGAACAGGCCAGCACACAATTGGTCGAAACCATAAGCGAACAAAATTCTCGCCTGACCGAGAGTCTGGCGATGACGACAGAAGATCTTGCTCAAAAGCTGATCAATCAGAGCGAGACCTTCACCATCACGCTCACCAGTCAATCCGACAATCTGGTCGAGACCATCACCCAGCAAGGCGATGCCCTCACCCACAGATTGGATGAAACTGTCTCGCGTATTTCCTCCACTATTGTAGGCGAGGGATATGAATTAGCCAATAAAATTGACAATTCAGCTCAACAATTACACGAAACGATTGTTGTGCATGGTCAAAAATTGCAGGAGGAATTGTCAACCATTGGCACAACAAGCGCCGAGCAATTGCAAGCTGGCGTTGATCAAGCACGTCAAATGCTTGATGCGCATGTCCAAACAATTGAGCAACGCTTTGCCGAATCCACCAGCGAGGCCATCACCGCCCTTGGGACGCATGGCGAACGGATGAATGAGGCGATTGCTGATCGTCTCAAAACCTATGATGAAACCATTGTTGCACATGGTTCAGCACTTACTGAAAACATCGTCACGCATACCTCACTCTTCACCAATCTGGTCAGCGAACGCATTGCCGGTGTTGAAGAAGCTTTCACGACTCATGCCGCTAGCTTTACAGACCGCTTGTCCGAACGCGCCCGCGAAGCTGCCGAGCTCATCGAAGCCAAGGCGAACGATTTCACCCATACAGCTGAATTCAAGACACTGGAAATCGCCTCCAACTTCGATACGCATATCAGCCGCTTTGAAGCAGCCGCCCATACCAGCACACAGGCTCTGGGCAACGCTTTTGAAGGCCATATCAACACCTTTAATGAATCTGCCCGCACTCGTCTGCAAGAAGCCTCGCATACGATGGAATTGGTCCAGAATGGTCTTGATGCCCGCAGCTCGGCCGTGACGGAATCTCTGGTCGAGAATGCGCTGAACATCGCACGGGTCATGAATGAAGGCGTTGAAAAAATCTCCAGCGCGGTCGATCCGATGGCACTGGAAACGCTTCTCACGCAGCGTATTGCAGAACTCAACACCACACTGACCAATCGCACCAAACAATTGCAGGATACACTCACCGATCAGGGTGGCGTGCTACAAACTCTACTCGAGAACAAAGGACCCATGCTGGTCGAGCGTCTCACTGCGCGCGGTCACGAAATCGCACAGGAAGTGGCCAGCGTCGCTGAACTCGTCACCGAGGCAATCAGTGATAAATCTTCCACGATCATTGAAAGATTGGGCGAGACAAGCATTGAAATCACCAGAAGCTTCGATAAATCGACTACTGATCTGCAAAAGCTTTTTGAAAATGGCACTGGCACAACCGTTCAGGCTTTGCTGACCACCAATGAGAAGCTGAAAGACGATTTGAGCGAAGTTCTAGCCCGCCTGGCCGAAACAAGCCTTGCCCTCAATGGCGTTGTGCATGATGCTGGTGACAGCCTTGAGGCTATTGAAGGCACATTGACCAATCGCGTGCGCGACTTCCAGGGCTCTGTCACTGCCATTTCGAACCAGATCAATAATCTCAACACAACCTCACTCTCGACCCTGTCACAAACCGATGCTCTGGTTACACGTCTTAATGAAGAGCACGACAATCTGGCCACCAGCGCCAATTCCTTCGCCCAATCACAGCGCGAGATTGATCGCCTGCTACAACAGCGCAATCAATCGCTCGAAGCGCTCTTGTCGAATGTGCATAGCAAGACGGATGAGATGGAGAGCGTGCTCGACTCATTCACCTCCATCTTTGAAGAGGCTATACGCAAGGCCGATATACGCGCCCGTGAAATCGGCACTTATATGTCGGATATGACACAGGGTCTGAGCAGCCAGATTGGCACTCAATTCGAGGATATTCGCAATTCGGGCGCCAAGGAGCGCGAACGCACCGCCAACGCCATGCGCGCGCTCTATGATCAGGCCAATGAGGAAATGACCAAATTGTTCGAGCAATCGCTCAGCCGTTTCCAATCCTCGGCTGCAGAATTACGCAGCATAGCCTCGCAAGTTCAGCAGGACATTGACGCGGCCCGTCAGGAAGTGCGCCGCGGCGCGACCGAACTGCCGCGCGAAACAGCTGAACAAGCTGCCGCTCTGCGCCGCGTCGTTGGCGATCAGATCAGCGCGCTCAAGCAGCTCACTGACATTGTCAATAAAGCAGGCCAGCCGCTCAACATTGCGCAACCCGCAGCAGCAAGCAGCTTCCAGCCTCTGCCGCCAGCCGCTCCCTATCGTGCGCCAGAGCCCTATCGTACGCCGGAATCTCTGCGCCCCCCGGAGCCTTTGCGGTCGCCGGAACCACTTCGCGCACAAGAGCCCTTCCGCGCACCGCCAATCATGACAACGCCCATGGTTGACCCTGTTCCGCCCATTCCGCGTGATGATTATTCGGGTCGCGGCCAGCGTAACACGCCCGCTCCCGCAGCACCTCGCGCGCAAGCGGGGGATCGCGGTCAGGGCTGGATTTCCGATCTTTTGGCCCGGGCATCGCGCGAAGATCAGAGAACAGCTGGCAACGCTCCCATCAGCTCAGATCCACTACAAGGCATTTCTCTCGATATTGCCAGCATGGTTGATCATCTGGCTGTGTCAGATGTGTGGGATCGTTATAATCGTGGTGAGCGTAATATCTTCTCGCGTCGTCTCTACACAGCACAGGGTCAGCAGACCTTTGATGAAATCCGCCGTCGCTATCGCGCCGAGCCGGACTTCCGCGAAACGGTCAATCGTTACAATCGTGAATTCGAGCGCCTACTCAACGAAATCAGCCGCGATGATCGCGATGGCGGCATGGTGCGCTCTTATCTGATCTCCGATACAGGCAAGGTCTATACAATGCTGGCCCATGCGGCTGGTCGCCTGGAATAATTAGCTTTCAATTTATGATCTGAGAGCAATCTCAATCTTACAAAGGGCGGGTTGATCCCGCCCTTTTGTTTAGTCCCGATCCAATCATGTCTAGGTGCGCGTTTCGCGCCCAACCCAGATGACGATTTTCTGCATGACCTGCTTGAAGGCCTCATCCAATCCTGCGATGGAGGCGCCAGGCTCAAGCGAGGTTAGGGCAATGCGAGCCGAGAAAATCTGTCCTGCCATGACACGACCGTCAGGCTCTCGCAAAATTTGCATGGAGAGCTCAACAAAGGCTTGCTGGCTCGGCTCATCAATTTCAAAATGACGGATCTCGCCTTTCACACCGACATCGGCGACCATGCGATCACCTAAACGAGCGACGGCTTGGCGCGGATGAGCAAGCTCAAAGCTCTGGATCAAACTGCTTTGGATGAGACGAGGCAGCCGCTCACTCCATTGCACGCCTTGCAGATAAGCTATGGAGCCTGAGGCCATGCGAATGGGGATCCTGTCGCTATCCAACAGACCGGCTGCCGAAGGCTCGCCAATACCAAGCTGCAGCGTGAGGCCGGGCATGGGCCTGACCTTATCCAGAGCGGACAAGTCATAGGTCGTCAGCGCGGGCGCATTGGCACAGGCTGACAGGCAAAGGGGAAAAACGCACACAAGCGCCCAGGCAGTCCGCAATCCGAACCCCAGTTTAATCTGCCTGATTCCTGCTGACCGACCCCCGGATGGCACCCTTAACCCTCACCCCATCAAAATGACCTGCATCAAGCCAAGGTCAGGGAAACATCAGCCGGGCAGAATTGGCAAGTTGGGATCAACCACTCTCCACCGGCTTATCGCCTTCACCGGCCAGAATATTCCGGCACAGCGGGCTTGGCACCAAAGAGCATTTGCTGAGGATTTTTCTGTAACGAGCGCAGCGCCCGGTTCAGCTCGTCTAAAGTCTTACGCCCCTCACTGGCCAAGGCCTCATATTGGCGCAATCCCTGCCCGGCGAATTTGGACAGATCGGCTGAAATCTCCTTGGTGCGGGTATCGAGATTTTCAGCCAGTTTGCGTATGGATTTGGTCGCCTCGCCCACTTCGCCCATCAGCCCCTGAGAGCCATCCGCGGCCAAAAGACCATTGAGCGAAGTGAGGACCTGATCAAGCCGATCTGCCGAGGCATTCAGCTTGGCAGAAAAGGCGACAGAATTGGCCATAAGTATCTTGAGCTGGTCTGGGTCTATCGCCTCCAGGCGAGCGTCAAGCGAGGTAGATATATGATCGAGCGAGACAGCCAGAGGCTTGGCGAGACGGCCAATCTCATTCATGCTGTTAATGAAGCTTTGAATATCATCCGAACTATTGGCCAAAACCTGAGAGAAGGATTGCACATTCTTCATCGTCACAGCCAAAGATGCGGAATTATCGCCCAATAATTGATCGACATGTTCAAGCACGCCCTCGGTCTTGGAAGACAAGCGCTGCAAGGTTTCGAGAATGTTTTGAAAGTCGGAACGTTCGGCAATGATTTTGGCAGGTTCATCTTTGCTGCCCACCAGATCTTCCGAATTGGCTGTGCCACCAATCAGCGCAATGGAGGCCACGCCTGTCAGGCCCTGAAACTCCAGGCGGGCTCTCGTATTCTTCTTCACCGGTATGCGCGAATTGATCTCAATGAGCGCATAAACCTCGCTGGGATTATCTGGCAAGAGATCGATCAGCGCCACTTCCCCCACTTTCAAGCCATTGAACAAAACCTGCGAGCCGCGCGTCAGACCCGAGACAGAAGAGGAAAAGACAATCTGATAAGTCGCCAAGCCGCCTCTTTTGCTCGCCCCTGAGAACCAGGCGACAAAAGCCAGCGCCGCCCCCATGATGAGGAGGGTAAAAGCACCGATCAGGGCATAATTGGCACGTGTTTCCATTGAGTCAGGAACTTCAGGGGTTTGATGTCAACAGTTGGAACATTGCAGCCTTTATCGGCGCTTTCAAGGCAGAGTGTGTGTTTGTACACGGTCCTGCAAACGTAATCCCGCCCGCTGGCCATGAAAATAGCTTTGCACCCAGGGATGCGGGAAGGCCTGCATATCCTCGAGTGTGCCAACATGGACAACCTTTTTATCGGCCAGAGCCGCAATCCGGTCACAAATCGTATATAGGCTATCAAGATCATGCGTGACCATGAAGACAGTTAAGCCCAGTGTCTTTTGCAAAGTCGCGATCAGCTGATCAAACTCCGCCGCTCCTATGGGATCAAGACCGGATGTAGGCTCATCAAGAAATAACAAATCAGGATCGAGTGCCAAAGCTCGTGCCAAAGCTGCCCGCTTGATCATGCCACCGGAGAGTTCGGAGGGATATTTTTCTGCCGCATCGCGCGCAAGGCCAACCATATCCAGCTTTAACATGGCAAGCTGATCCATCAGCTGTCCGGAGATTTTTAAATATTCACGCATAGGCACTTGGATATTCTGCTTCACAGTCAAGCCGGAGAATAAAGCGCCGTGCTGAAACAAAACACCATAGCGTTGCTCAAGCGCGCGCAATTCACGCAACGAATAATCCTTCAAATCACGTCCGAAAATTTCTATACGCCCCGTGCGCGGTTGGATCAGACGCAAAATGGCGCGGGTCAGTAAGGATTTGCCTGATCCCGATCCACCCACAAATCCCAACACTTCACCACGGCGCACATCGAGATTCAAATGCTCCAGAATGATCTTTGGACCAAAGCCAATGCTGAGATCGCGCACACGAATGGCCGTCTCTGGATCTGATCTATTGAGTGAAGGCGCTAAAGAAGATGAGTTCATCGCATCCTCAATAATCAATGGCGGCAAAGAACATGGCAAAGAGGCCATCAATGACAATCACCATAAAGATCGATTTGACGACCGAGGCCGTCACCTGACGGCCAAGAGATTCGGCTGAGCCCTGCACTTGAAAGCCTTCAATGGCCGCCACCATGCCAATGACCAGCGCCATCACCGGAGCCTTAATCAGACCAACCAGAAATGTGTTGATCGCAATGGCATCCTGCAAGCGCGCTAAAAACACATCCGGATTAATATTGCCATAGAACCACGAGACGAGCAGACCCCCAAAAATAGCCGAGAGATCGGCCACAAAGGTCAATAGCGGCAAAGCAATCAGCAAAGCTAATAGGCGCGGCAGCACCAATACATCGACAGGATCAAGCCCCATCACGCGCATGGCATCGATCTCTTCGCGCATTTTCATCGAGCCTAATTCCGCCGTAATCGCCGAGCCCGAACGACCCGCAATCATGATTGAGGTCAGCAAGACCGCCAATTCGCGCAAGACGAGAATGCCAATAAGATCGACCGTAAATGTCGATGCACCAAAGCGGCTCAATTGGAAAATACCCTGCTGGGCAACAATGCCCCCGACCAGAAAATTGATCAGCGCAATGATCGGCAGGGAGTGAAAACCAAAGCTCTCGAGGTGAAACACAATTGAGGTCAGACGCAAATGATCCGGCCTTGCCAGCACACGCAAGAAAGAGACTGTGACTTCACCTAAAAAGGCAACGCCGGCCATCAAATCCCGCCCGGCAGAAGCGACATTGGCGCCAATATCGACAAGCATCGACATCAGAGGATGATCGTCTTGCGATTTAGCCTCATCGAAGGGGCGATAATGTGCTGCCTTGAGCAAAATTTCGTGACTGGCCTGCCCGCATTGGATGGTCACCGCAAGACCTGCCTGTGACATCTTCTCACGCGCCCGATCAATCAGCCAGGCCCCAGCCGTATGCAGCCGCGAGACTTGCGCCAGATCCAGAATGACAATGCGCATGCCGGCAGTCGCCAGCGGCATTTCCGCAACAAGCCGCTCAATCAGAGCTGAATTCTGGATGGACCAATGCCCGCTCAAAGCAAGGCGCATGTCCTTAGCCTTGCCATCAGCACTGGTGATCACACTAAAGGACGGCTCGTCTGCCATGGACCCTGCATTCAACCCAGCCGAATCGCGCCACAATCGCTTTCAGCAAGGCAGCAGTCTAACCGAGCCCGGCAATTGAAGGAAATCTGCGGGTAAATACCCTTGCTTCAGCAGCTTAATTTCAAGCGCCACCAGCCTCGCGGGCGCGATTAAGCCACATCCAATGGCTGAGTGTCATGGGGGCTGGCTCATCATCCTGCCACCAGGTCGCATCTATGATCTGGCCCGTCTGGGGATCAAATTCGATACATTCCGGTCCGTCATCGCTGCGCCGCAATTCGCCATTCTGGAAATAAAAAATTGCCTCAACCCGGCCAGTCTCCAGATTATAATTGATCGCAGCCGGCCCATCTTCACGATGCGGAACACCATGGCGATACCAGGTCTCCCACGCCACCTGCCCATCCTTGAACCGCCGCGTCACAGACGCAGGCCCATCCTCGCGATGCAACTCGCCATTGAGGAGATAGGTTTCGGTGAAGACATGACCATCTTCAACTATGCGATATTCCAGCATGAGCCTTGAACCTGAACCAGCGCATCGGGGCTGATCTTCCAGTCTCCCCTAGCATGGCTCCTGGCAAACATAGTCAGGCTTCACAAATTAAGGTTACTGACCGGGAAGGTTTGCGCACTAGAACTTTGCGCAGATCTCACTCCATCACAGCCGCTTTGAGAATATTGACCATAATCGCCTGGGCCGGTTTTTTGCCTCGATTGCGGATGATATGCGGGCGATCCGAACGATAGCGCAGCGTATCTCCCGTGCGTGCAATCTCAACAATGCCAGCAACTTCAACCTCAAGCTCGCCTTCCAACACAGACAGGCTTTCAACAGATCCGCGCTGATGAGGATCAGAGGCCAGAACACCGCCCGCCTCGGCATTGAAAATATACCATTGCAGCCATTCGACAGTTTTGATCCAGCCAATAATGGCTAATCGGCATTTACCATCATCTGAAACAAGTATGGGCGTATCGCCCTTTGTAGAGTTTTCGAGGAAGGGTTCATCCTCCGAGCCTTGCAGCACGCGCTCGATCGACACATCCAGCGCTTGCGACAAACGCCAGATCGTCGCCAATGTGGGATTGGTTTCATTGCGCTCAATCTGGCTGATGATGGATTTGGCGACGCCTGATTGCTCGGACAATTCCGAAAGAGACAGATTATAGGACTTGCGCAGCCGCTGGACGGTCTTGCCCAATTGGCCCGACAGCGCCAATGCGCCCGCCTCAAGCGCCTTAACCTTATCCCGCCCCTCAACACCCACTGATTGCTCCCATGACCTGCTCTGTCCCGGACCGTTTTGGATAATAAACGATTTCGTTTGGAATACAGAACAAAATTATCACTCCTAAGCCTTTGCCAACATAAAATGGGCAGATCCATCTTGCGCTTAACCGTCAAAAGGGCTTCGTGCGAACCCGCCAAGGGTATATGAACCCTTATGGACGCTAAAAACCACCCATTCGCCACGCTGGCCAAACCCCATGAATGAGCAAGCCCGCGATCAAGCGGATCAAAGTGAGGGCGAGGCTTTTGCCTGTCCCCATTGTCTCAAACCGCCTTCAGTCTGTGTCTGCGATGCCATCAAGCCCATCGACAATCGGGTGGAGGTTTTGATCCTGCAACATCCCCAGGAGCAGGATCGCATCTTGGGCACAGCCCGATTATTGGCGCTGCAATTGACGCGCTGCACTTTCAAGATTGGCCTGTCCTGGCCAAGCCTTTCCAAAGCTCTTGGACATGAGGCCGACCCCAATCAATGGGCAGTGATGCATTTGGGCGCTTTGCACAGTGATGATCTGCCTAATGAGGGCGAGGTCTTCGTGCTTGATCGTAAAGGTCAATTATTACCCGGTCAGGAGCGCGAATTGGCCTCCATTCGCGGCGTGATTGTGTTTGATGGTACATGGAGTCAGGCCAAAACGCTCTGGTGGCGCAACGCCTGGGTGCTGAAAACCCGTCGCCTTGTGCTCAATCCCAAACAAGCCTCGCTCTATGGGCGCTTGCGCAAAGAGCCAAGACGCGAAGGTCTCTCCACATTGGAAGCGGTCGCGCTTGCCCTAAGCCGCATAGAACATAATCTCGAAATTGAAAAAGGCCTGCGCTCCACTTTTGCTCGCATGCTGCAACGCTATCGTGACGGCCTCAAGCAAGGAATGGCCGATCTTCTTAACGTGACAAGCCCGACAAAACCTGCTGGTCAGAGACCTAAAAGGCGCTGGGGAAAGAGCCGCCGTCAATCAGCAGATTCTGACCCGTAATAAAGCCTGCATGGGCACTGGCGATGAAGGCGCATAATTTGCCCAATTCGTCAGGCTCGCCAAAGCGCCGCGCTGGAATTGTCTGGCGTCTGTCTTCGGCAATCTGATCAAATGATACCTGCCTATCTTTGGAGGCTTTTTCCATGATTGAATGTAAACGATCCGTAGCAAAAGCCCCCGGTAGAATATGATTGATCGTGACATTGGAAGCAGCCACTTGACGCGCAACTCCCGCCAGAAACCCCGTCAAACCAGCTCGCGCGCCTGAGGACAAATCGAGCAGAGGCAAGGGCATTTTCACCGAGCCTGAAGTGATATTGATGATGCGACCAAATTTGCGTTGCACCATGCCATCGACCACCGCCTGAATAAGCAGAATGGGTGTCATCATATTGGCTTCAACACCGGCAAGCAGATCTTCGTGCGACAACTTGCGAAAATCACGCGGCGGCGGACCAGCATTATTATTGACCAGAATATCAGGATCGGAACAGGCCTTGAGGAGAGCTGCGCGTCCTTGTTCCGTGCCTACATCCGCCAGAACACTGATCACCTGGCCTTTGGCAGTTTGTTGAATCTCCCGCTCCGCTTCCGCTAAAGCCGGGGCAGTGCGACCATTGATGACAACATCACAGCCCGCCTCAGCCAGAGCCTTAGCGCAAGCTTTACCAAGTCCGCGACTGGACGCACAGACAATCGCACGCCGCCCTGCAATTCCAAGATCCATCCGATCAATCCTTCGAAAACAGAAGATAGGCTTAAGAGAAGAATTGCAGCTTCTCATAGGGCTGCATCAACTCAATGGGCCTAAGCGCCTGCAAGCGCAAGGGCGATGGCTGTGTGTGCGCAAGTTCATCAGCAAAATGATCAAGCCGATCTTGCCTGATTGCTTTGGGCTCAGGTTCAGCAAACGGCAGCGGATCAGACAGGGCCGCATGCAAGGCATAGTTTTTCTTGCGTTCAGGATAAGCGCCCGTTTTGATAAAGGCGACTTCATCCTCAATCATGTCGCAGACCTCGGGCTCAATACCGCGCTGACGCAAAATCCAAACAAAATCGAGAAGATATTCTTCGATATCGCTTGCTTTGATCTCAGCCTCTTTGGCTTTTGTTTCCTCAGGTTTGGCTTGCAGCAGAAGCGAAGTTTGCAACAAGGTCTCGCGTTGCTGGCGTACATCGGCTTCCAACCGCGCAATGGCTTCACTCACCCGATCTGTTTCACTGGAGCGTGTACGCCGTGCATGCTCATGCAAAAACCAGCGACCGCGCGCTGTCTCGAGCACAGCAGCCTCGATTTCTTCATAATCGGATTCTTCTAAACCCTTTGGGGGACGCAACGTCGGCATGAGAGCTCCGCCAGCGAATCACTTGGCTACAGTTTTGCCTCTATGCCACAGAAAGCCAATGGCTTATTCAATGTCTTGAAGATTAGCCGTGATCAGTCGGCTCGCCCGCGGCCTGCCAGGCTAACATACCGCCACCAAAATGTGTGGTGATATCGGGTCGTCCCTGCGTTTGTGCCAGTTCAAGCGCCGTAATGGAGCGACGTCCCGATCGACAATGAATGACCACTTTCTTACCCTCAGCCTTTGGCAGAGCCTTCACATCAAAGGCCGACAGGGGATTGAACACAGCCCCGGGAATGCGCGCATCTGCCCATTCATTCGCCTCGCGGCAATCAACCAGAAGAACTGATCCGGCTGCGAGCCCCGCTTTCAGGTCAGCCAGAGAAATATCTTGAACGATCGGCAGATTGCTCATGCGCTTCACTCACAAATTTGGAACGAAACTGCTTGTAACCTAAAAGCCTGTCGCTTGAAAGCCGCTCAGCCAAACCCCGGCGAAGACGGCTGCGCCAAGTGCCAGAAGTGCAAACGGATGCACCTTTGAACGCAAGGACAAGATCACGCCCACAACAATTGCCACCAGCCAGGACAGGGGCCCAGCCTCGGCCAGCCGGAAGATGGCAAGCACGCCTGCAAACATTAATCCGGCTGCAATGGGACCAAGGCCATCTTCGACTGCTTTATGCCAAAGCTTGCCCCGATGACGGTTCCAAGCCTGCGTCACCGCTAGGCACAAAAGCGAGGAGGGCAGAAACAAGGCTAAGGTAGAGACCAGCGCACCCAGCCATCCTGCTACTTTATATCCGATCAATGTCGAGACCATGGCACCGGGCCCGGGAGCGAATTTTGCGACAGCGAAGATCTCGACAAACTCTCGCGCTGTCAGCCAATGATAAATATCCACTGTCTCATGCTGCATGGGCGCAAAAATACTTGGTGCTCCCCCAATAGCGGCAAGCGACAAAGGCGCCATCACAAGGGCCAGGGAGAGATAAATATTCTCACGCATCGACGCCTCCCCTCGGCCAAGCCAAAGCAATGCTCAATGGCGCGAGCACAAACAACACGGGCAAGATCGGCCAATGCAATAGGCCAATGGCAGTGAAAGTCGCCAGCATAATCGCAAAGCTGGTGAGACGCCGCGCACTGCGCCGCGCCCCAACATAGGCAAGACGCAAATTAAGCCCCACGGCAGAAGCAGCAACTCCATCCACCACGGCCTGCAAAAGCGGCACGGACGAGATCTGATCCCACAGCGAATACACCACTATGGTCGCCCAAAAGGGCACAGTCATCAAACCCACCAGCGCCGCCACGGCACCCGGCAGACCGCGCAGACGATTGCCAACATAGACGCATGTATTGGTGACATTGGCGCCTGGCACAATTTGCGACAAAGCAATTCCAGACAGCATGTCATCATCACTGAGCCAGGCGCGCTTGTGAACGATCTCGCGGTGAATCCAGCCTGTAATTCCGCCCCCGAAACTTGCTGCACCAATACTGCAAAAGACCCAATAAATCTGATCGAGCCGAACCTCTGATCCAGGCTGTTTCATCATATACGCCCCCTCACACAGGGCCTAATCCCCTCGCCCGCCCATGGCAAGCCAAAAGCCCGCATGTTATCATTAACCCAATACCAACAGGGGGAGCGCATGATCATCCTATACGTCCTTATGACATTGAGCCTTGCAATGCCCGTGACGACTTATCCCATCTCGGCCCAAGCGCAGACATCCTCCAAAGACGGATGGATTGTTTTATTTGACGGCACATCCCTGGATCACTGGACCAAAACTGGCAATGCCAATTGGACCCTGCAGGACGGGCTTGTTCAGGCCAGCGAAGGCAATGGCTATCTCGTCTCCAAACAAGTTTATGGCGATTTTGAACTGCGCGCCGAGCTTTGGGTAGATGAAGAGGCCAATAGCGGCATTTTCTTTCGTGGTCAGGACCCATTGAAAGTCGCCAATGCCAATGCTTACGAAGCCAATATTTTCGACAAGCGCCCCGATCCCAGCTATGGAACCGGCGCTTTGGTCGATGTGGCGAAAGTCGATCCCATGCTCAAAGCGGGCGGCAAATGGAATGTGCTGGAGCTCAGCGCCAAGGGCAATGAATTCTCAATCATCCTCAATGGCCAAAAAACTGTTGATCGCGCCCATGACAACACACATGCAAAGGGCGTGATCGCTCTGCAATATGGCAAGGGCATCGTCAAATTCAGACGCGTCGAGATTAAGCCGCTCTGATCTCAATCAATCAGAATGGCCCGAAAATCATTGACATTGGTATGGCTGGGCCCAGTTACCAGAAGATCATTCAACGCAGCAAAATAGGAATAGGCATCATTGCGAGCCAGATAATCTGTCGCCTTCAAATCTAGGGCTTCAGCCCGTGCAAGCGTATGGGGATCTATGAAACAGCCGGCATTATCCTCACTCCCATCAATACCATCTGTATCACCGGCAAAAGCATGGATGGAGGCATGACCATTGAGCGCCTGCGCCAAAGCCAATAGAAATTCGCTATTGCGTCCTCCTCGCCCCGATCCTGTGACACGCACACTAGTTTCACCTCCCGAGAGAATAACGCAGGGCCGCGCCACAGGCTCATTGCGCAGAGCAATTTGCCGCGCCAGGGCCGCATGCACATAAGCCACTTCGCGTGACTCCCCCTCGATAAAATCCCCCAGATTGAGCGGATGATAACCGGATTGACGCGCTAATCGGGCCGCCGCCTCCAGTGACCCATGCGCACTGGCAATCAGAATAGTCTTGCAATGAGCAAGGCGCGAATCATCCGGCTTGGGCGTCTCGGCCAAGCCGCTGGCCAAATAGGCCTCAACTGACGCCGGCAGATTGATCTGATAGCGCTGCAAAATGGCGCGGGCCTGCTGAACCGTACTGGCATCACCACTCATCGGCCCCGAGGCAATCACGCTCAGATCATCGCCCGGCACATCGGAAATGACCAGACTTGTGACTTGCGCCGGTGCACAGGCCAGCGCTAGGCGGCCGCCTTTAACAGCCGACAAATGTTTGCGCACACAATTGATCTCGCTAATCGTCGCGCCAGATTTCAGCAAAGCTGCATTGATCAATTGCTTGTCGGCCAATGTCACACCCGGTGCCGGCAGGTTTAACAAAGCTGATCCCCCGCCAGAGATGAGACAAATCACCTGATCTTCGGGACGCAAATTCTGAACAAGCGCAAATAGCCTCTGCGTTGCCGCAAGCCCGGCGGCATCTGGGATAGGATGCGCGGCTTCCACAACCTCTATTCGCTCACAAGGAAGGCCATGACCATAACGTGTAATCACCAGCCCGCTAATCTCGCCCTGCCAATGGCGCTCAACGGCTTGCGCCATGCTTGCGGCAGCCTTGCCAGCCCCGATCACAATGGTGCGTCCCGTTCCGGGCCTGGGCAAATGCTGCGGCACAAGAACAAGCGGATCAGCCGCAGCAATCGCTGCGCGAAAGAGAGTTTCAAGCAAAGAGCGATGATCAGAAGTCATGCGCTGATCATAAGCGCCAGACGACAAAGCGCCAAGCAAAACATCGCATGGAGGGGATGATTGACGCTCAGGATTATTTAAGGCTTAGTCTGAGAAGTTAAATAAATTGAATAGCCTTATGCTTGATCTCGACACATTGGATCTCAAACGCCTGCGCGCCTTTCATCTGGTGGCACGCATGGGCAATCTGCGTCTGGCCGCGGCCAGATTGGGGCAATCCATTCCGGCTATTTCCGGCAAATTACGCAAACTTGAAACCGATCTTGGCTTTGATTTGTTTGAACGCCTGCCCAATCGCCTAGTGCTTACCCCCGCAGGCGAGCGCTTTCTCAATGAAGTCGATGGAATATTTGAGCGCGCCGAACAAGCACTGACCAGCCTGTCTCGCGCCACACCCGAAGGCCGGTTGTCAATTTCAGTTGGCAGTGACCATGCCTGGTATTTTGCTCCTAGGATCCGCAATTTTCTCAATCGCTATCCTGCGATTGAGGTCAATCTCTGCGTTTATAAATCCGCTGAAGCCCTGCTCGCGATTGACAAGGGCAAAGTGGATCTCGCCTTGGGCATTTTTCCCGATCCACCCAAAAGGCTCGAGCGACATACCATCATCGAGACAGGCTTGAGCCTTGCCTATAATCCGCAAGATCCCAATCTGCGCCGCCGCCCGCCCACATTAGGCGATCTCACTCGCCAACGCCTGATCGTGCCACCCGGCACAACAACGACAAGGCGCTTGATTGAGCGTCATCTGGGAGCAAGTCTCGCCAAGGCCAGCATGATACTGGAAGCTCCCACATGCGAGACCGCCGCGACATTCGTTGAAACCGGTGTTGGCAGCGCCATTGTGCACACTCTCTGCCTGGAGCGTCTGCGCTCGCGCCATGTGCAGGGCACTGATCTGGGCCCGCGGGTGGGCAAAGTGGGGTTTGCAGTCGTCTATCGCAAATCGGCATTACGCCAACCCGCCTGTAGCGCTTTACTGGAACAATTGACGGATCAGGCAAGCTGATCAAGGTTCAGCTTTTCTGACTCTCAGCTACACGATCTCTTCAATTTACCTGACCCTGTGCTCTGCTATTCTATTGCCTAAAGGGAGGCAGCGGAATGGGACATTATCGCGTCACAGTTGATACGGGCGGCACATTTTCCGACTTCGTCTATCTCAACGAGACGACCCATGAGATCAGCGTTGCCAAAATTCCTTCAACGCCTGACGATCCTTCCAAAGCCATTCTCGCCGGCATTGAACATTTGCTTACCCAGGGCGTGAAGGCCGATGAGATCAGCTATTTTTGTCACGGCACTACAGTTGGCACCAATGCCTTGCTTGAAGGCAAGGGAGTGCGCACAGGCCTGTTGGTGACCGAGGGCTTTCGCGGCATTTATGAAGTGCAAGAGCAATCACGCCCGCATGGCCCGACCATTTTCGACATTATGTATGATAAGCCCGCCCTGCTTGCTCCCGCCAGCCTGACAGGTGAAGTGCGCGAGAGAACCGCTTTTGATGGTGAAATCCTAATCCCACTTGATGAGCAACATTTGCGCATGGAATTGCGCCGCCTTGCCAAACGCAATATCGAATCCATCGCCGTCTGCCTGCTGTTCTCCTTCCTCGCCCCCTCGCATGAAGCGCGCGTGCGCGAGATCATTGAAGAGGAAATTCCCGGCTGCTCCATTTCACTCTCAAGTGAAATCGTACCACAGATCCGCGAATATTATCGCCTCTCGACAACAGTCATCAATGCATACTTACAACCCATTCTTTCACGCTATATCGCCAATCTCGATCAAAGGCTCAACGGCGTAGGCGTAGCTACACCGCAAAAATATATCATGCAATCAAATGGCGGCATGTCCACTTTTGCCGCTACAGCGCGCAAAGCCGTTGCCACTGTGCTCTCGGGACCTGCTGGCGGAATCACTGCCAGCACTTTGGCTTGCCGCACAACAGGATTTCAAAATCTCATCACCTTCGATATGGGTGGAACATCTTGTGATGTGGCGATGATCAAGGACGGTCAGCCCTCGGTGAGCAATCGCGGCAAGATTGAAGGCAGAGACATTGCACTGCCGATGATCGAGATCAACACAGTCAGCGCGGGCGGCGGTACTCTGGCGCGCGTCGATGATTTCGGCACATTGGAAGTTGGTCCGCATAGCGCCGGCGCCATTCCCGGCCCCGCCTGTTATTCACGCGGCGGCACTCAGCCCACCATCACCGATTGCAATCTGGTCCTGGGCTATCTGGGTGAAGATAATTTTCTAGGTGGCAAAATGCGGCTCGATCGCGCCAAATCCAATGCAGCACTTGCCGCTAATGTCGCAGAGCCGCTCAATATGGATGTCGCAAGCGCGGCTGAAGGCATTGTGCGCATCATTAATGTCAAAATGCAGGAAGCGATCAAGGCCATCTCAACCATGCGTGGCCATGATTTGCGCGATTTCATGCTGCTGGCCTTTGGCGGTGCTGGACCGCTGCATGCCGGACAAATCGCCCAAGAGCTCGGCATGGCGGGAGTCATTGTGCCGCTGCATCCCGGCGTCTATTCGGCAATGGGCCTTGTGATGTCGGATGTCAAACATGACTATATCCGCTCGCGCCTGAGCCCTTTGACCAAAACACCCTTGGAGCAGATCAATCACATCTTCGCAGAATTGATGCAACAGGCGCGCGCTGAACTAGCCGATGAGCAATTTCGCCCTGAGCAGATCCAGATCGAAGCTGCCCTCGATATGCGCTATTCCGGCCAGGGTTATGAAATCACTTTGCCCTGCAAAGCTCCCCTTGAGCCTAGGGACATTGGCGAACTCAGAGACAGCTTTGACCAGATCCATCAGCAAATGTTTGGCCATAAAGCTCCCGATGAACCAGTGGAGATTGTCTCCTATCGCGTGCGTGGCACAGGCCTCGTGCCTCCCGTTCAAAGCCCGATCTTTGAAAAACGCGGTCTTGCGCTTAAGGATGCTTTGCGCGAGATTCGCAAAGCCCGCTTTAATGGGCAATGGGTAGATACTCCCGTCTATCAGCGCGAGGGCCTTGATGTCGGCATGAGCATTACTGGCCCTGCCATTATTGACCAGCTCGATTGCACAAGCGTGATCTTCCCCGGTCATCATGCCCGCGTCGATGACTATCGCAATCTCATCATCACAATGACAGGGGCGTGACATGTCAAAAACTCAATCCAGCGCCGCTCATCTTGATGCCATTGATCTTGAAATCATGCGCGCCAGCCTCGATGGCATTGTGCAGGAAATGCAAAATTCATTGTTTCGTACCGGCTTTTCTACCATTGTTCGTGAATCGCAAGACGCTTCTTGCGCCATTATGAATGAACGCGGCGATGTCATTGCCCAGCATGTCGTTCTGCCTTTGCATATTGGCTCCTTTCCTGCCTGCTGCGAAGCCGTACTTCGCAATTATGACGATATTGCCGAAGGCGACGCCTATCTCATCAATCACCCCTATGAAGGCGGCAGTCCCCATGCCCCTGACATGGCACTGATCACGCCCGTTTTTGTAGATGGCCTGCTGATGGGCTTTTGCGCCTCCATTGCCCATAAGAGCGATATTGGCGGCCCTGTGCCGGGCTCTTGCTCGGGGCAAGCGCGCGAGACGTTCAATGAAGGCCTGCATCTGCCTGCCATACGTTATCAACGCGGCTATCAGCGCAATGTCGAGATCGAGCGTATCATCGCCTGCAATAGCCGCACGCCTGAACTTGTCTTGGGCGACATACGCGGCCAGCTTGGCTCAAGCCGCCTTGGCGAAGAGCGTTTGATCGCGCTCATTCTCAAATTCGGGAAAGACAATGCACAGGCCTGTTTTGCGCGCCTGCTGGAGCTTTCTCATCTGCGCATGCGCGCCGCGATCAGCCAATGGGTCGATGGAATTTATGAAGCCGAACGCTTTGTCGATGATGATGGCATTGAGCTCAACACGCCTGTGCGCATTCATGTGATTGCCGAAAAGAAGGGCGATAGTATTACCTTCGATTTCACCCGATCCGCCGATCAGACACGCGGCCCAGCCAATATTCGCCCGCCCCTGGTCAATGCGGCCATTGCTTATTGCCTCATTGCCCTTGTTGATCCAAATATCTTCGTCAATTCAGGACTGTTCAAAGCGTTCAATGTGAAATTGCGCGAGGGCAGTGTGATGAACCCGCGTTTTCCTGCGCCCGTTAACACCTATAATCCAACAGTCCATGCAACAGTCGAGGCGGTTTTTGCTGCGCTCACTAATATTGTACCGGAAAAATCGCGCGCTGATGGCTGCGGCAGTCGCTCCATTATTCTGGGCGGCCGTAGCACTTATACGGGCAAGGGCTATGTGCAATATGAAATTCTGGGTGGCGGTGCTGGCGCAAGAGCCAGCAAGGATGGCACGTCTGGCACATCGGTCAATCAGAGCAATGCCAAGATTGCGCCTATTGAAATCGTCGAGAGTGAATTCCCAACCCGCGTTGAGCGTTTCGAATTAATTCGCGACTCCGGCGGGCCAGGAAAATTTCGCGGTGGTCTTGGCATTCGCCGCGATTACACCAATCTGGCTGATGCCAGATTTTCGATCCGCTCGACAAAACATGTGATCGCACCTAATGGCGCTGCAGGCGGCAGCAAGGGGCGCACAGGTGACATTCTCATCAACCCCGGTCAGAGCGATGAAAAACGCCTGCCCACGCGCTATGCTGATTATCCCCTCAAAGCCGGTGATCATTTCCAGCTTGATACGCCGGGCGGTGGCGGCCTTGGCAATCCCTTTGAGCGCGATCCCGAGCGCGTCCTCAAAGATGTGATGGAAGGTTATTTATCTATTGCTGCAGCTGAGCGAGATTATGGCGTCATCGTCTCTGGCGAGAGCATAGATCAGCAGGCAACACGAAACCTCCGCCAGAAGCGCGGTTAAATTATACTCACAAGCGAGGAGACACATATGAGCAAACCCACACGCACCGGAATGATCGGCTTAGGCGCTATGGGCCTGCCCATGGTCGGCCATCAAAAGCGCCATGGCTTTGAAGCATGCGGCTGCGATGTATCGCCCGAAGCGCAACAACGCGCTCGCGCCGCTGGCATCACAGTCTATGACACGCCTGCCGAAGTCGGCGCCAATTCCGATGTCGTCATCGTCATGGTGGCGACTGATGAACAAGTCATGGATGTGGTCGTCAAATCTGGCATGCTCACCAAAATGAAGCCCGGCTCGGTGATTGCCATAGCAAGCTCTGTCGCGCCTGCAACATGTCAGGAACTTGAAAAGCTCTGTGCTCAATATAAAGTCGGCCTGCTCGATACGCCTGTTGTGTTGGGACAAGAGGCTTGCAATGACGGCACAATGACAACCTTTGTCGGCGGCACTGAAGAAGCCTTCCATTATGCCGAGCCTGCACTCGCCGCCTTTAGTGGTAAAGTCATGTATGTGGGCAAGTCGGGCAGCGGCCAGCTCACCAAGACACTTAATAATATGCTGCTCTGGGCCTGCATGTCCGCCAATTATGAAGCTTTGAGCTTTGCCAAGGCCTCTGGTGCCGATATTCCCAAATTGATCGATGCGCTGCAATATTCCTCGGGCGCCAATTGGTCGCTCTCCCGCTGGGGCAAGAGCACCGGCAAATGGGCCGAGAAAGATATGGATCATGCGCTTGAGCTTGCACAAGAAGCCAAAGTTGCCGTGCCGCTGGCCGCCCTTGTTGATCAGTTGATGAAGGGCATGAACCAGCAAAAAATGCTCGACTTGCTGAAGTAAATCGACAGGATCAGTCTATTCGCAAATCAGGATATGTTTAGGGAGATTGAGATGAACACGCGTCACATTGCCATCAGCCTGTTTGCTCTTTTGGTCAGCCAGGCCAGCTCATATGCCCAGGCCCTCATTCCATTACGTGTGGGCTATGATGGATTTTCCATCACCACTGCGCCCATGGATTTTGCGCAGAAACAAGGCCTGTTCAAAAAGCACGGACTTGACATCACCATCACCTATGTCGATGGCGGACCAACTTTAACTCAAGCCGTTGTTGGCGGCTCGGTCGATATCGGCCAGAATGGCTATACATCTGCCGCAGCCGCAGCGCTGCAAGGCGCAGATCTTGTTTTCATTGGCGGCATTTCCAACAAACTGCCCTTCCAGCTCGTTGTGAAAAACGAAATCAAGACCCCCGCTGACCTCAAGGGCAAGCGCATTGCCATTTCGCGCTTTGGCTCATCCACCGATACAGCCGTGACTTTTGCTGTCACTTACCTTGGCCTCAAGCGCTCGGATGTGAATATTCTGCAATTAGGAGGCGAGACCACACGCACAGCCGCTATGATGTCCGGCCAGCTCGATGGCTCGATGGAGCAATATCCCCGCACAGCTGAATTGATGGATGAAGGCTATCATGTGCTCGCCGATTGCACCGAAATTGCCGGCGATTATCCCAACACATCTTATGTCACGACAAAAACCTTCCTCAAGAAAAACCCAGAAGCGGCCAAACGTTTCATGATGGCGATTTCGGAAGGCATTGCCGTCTACAAGCAAAATCCGGAAGCAGCGATCAAATCCACCTCTGACTTTTTGAAACTCAAGCCCGGCCATGCGGCTAAAGATACCTATGATTATTTCACCAAGGAAATCTTCCCCGATGTGCCCGCCCCCTCCATCAAGGGTATTGCGATTGTGCTTGATGAGCTCAAAGCCACAGTGCCAGCCGCAGCCACGGCTAAACCGGAGTCCCTCGTTGATATGAGCATTCTCGATGGCCTGCAAAAAGACGGTTTCTTTGCCAGTCTGAAGAAGTAAGAGCCAAAGCTAACCAAGGCCGCTCCTGATGGATCAGACCCAAACCGGCATTGCATTTGAGCACAATAGCGCGCAGCAGCCCGCCTCTGCGCGCAGCATCAAAATGGCAGCGCGCAATGTCAGGCTTGATTATTATAATGAGCGCATTGGCCAGCTCCTCAATGTGCTCGCTGGCATTGATCTGAGCGTCCATACAGGCGAGCTTGTGTCCATCGTGGGGCCCAGCGGCTGTGGTAAATCAACTTTTCTCACAGCCGTCGATGGTTTGATCAGCATTGATGATGGCGAAATCCGCGTCGATGATCAAATCATCACGAAACCCGGGCCAGATCGCGCTATGGTGTTTCAGAATGACTCGCTTTTTCCCTGGCGCACCGTTCTGCAAAATGTCACCTATGGCCTGGAGCTGCAGCAAAAAATGCCCCGCGCGCAAATGTTAGAACGCGGGCGCGCCCTGGTCGAGCTTGTCGGCCTGCAAGGTTTTGGCGATCATTACCCGCATGAATTGTCCGGCGGCATGCGCCAGCGCGTGAACATAGCCAGAGCCCTCGCACCCGATCCGCAATTGCTATTGCTCGATGAACCTTTTGCCGCATTGGATGCGCAAACGCGCGAATTCATGCAGGCTGAATTACTCAAAATTCTGGAGCGCACGCAAAAGACCGCGCTCTTCATCACTCATCAGATCGATGAAGCTATTTTCTTATCTTCACGTGTGGCAGTCTTTTCTGCGCGTCCCGCTCGCATCAAGGAGATTGTGAGCATTGATCTGCCCAAACAGCGCACTCTGGCAATCAAACTCGATCCACGCTTCCGGCACTTGCAGGATCATATCTGGCGCTTGATCGAGGAAGAATCCGCTCAAACGGGGATGCACAATCATGCATGAGGATAAGCCCTCACAGCCCGCAGCGCGGCGGCAGATCTCTTTATGGAAACGCCGCGAGGATTTCTTTCTCGGGCTGATTGCCATTGTGCTGTTTCTGCTCTTTTGGGAAACATCAGTGGCACAAGGCTGGATCAAGCCTTTGTTTGTCTCCTCTCCCAGCCGCATTGCCAAAGCGCTCGCAATGATGATTGCCGATGGCAGCATTTGGCGTGATCTGCGCGTCAGCGGATTGGAATTTGCTTTGGGCTATGGCCTTGCCGTCATCATTGGCATTCCTTTGGGCATTATGATGGGCTGGTATAGACGCATTAATGCCGTTCTCGATCCCTTCGTCTCGGCACTATATGCCACACCACGCATTGCCCTTGTGCCTCTGATCGTGATCTGGTTTGGCATCGATCTGCCCTCCAAAGTGGCGATCATCTTTCTCTCAACAGTCTTTCCCATTCTGGTCAGTACGATCACCGGTGTGCGCACGATTGATCGCGATTTTATCAAAGTTGCGCGCTCCTTTGGTGCGAATGATCGGCAATTATTTCTCACCCTCGCTCTGCCCTCCTCCGTGCCCATGTTGCTCACCGGCTTGCGCCTTGGGTTGGGTCATGCGCTGATTGGTATTGTGGTGGGTGAAATGCTCGGCGCCAATGCTGGCATTGGCTATATGATGTCGCTCGCAGGTGCCACCTTCCAGACAGATCGCGTCATGGTCGGGCTTTTGATCATTGCAGGATCCGGCATGTTGTTAACGCAAGGCCTGCGCCTGATCGAGCGGCGCTTTGAAATGTGGCGCGTGGATAATCGCAATTGACCCTCGCGAACTCAATAATCTTTTGAACAGGAGATGAAGATGAAACTCGCCAATCAAACCGCCATTGTCACTGGCGCAGGCCGTAATATTGGCGAAGATGTCGCCAAGCTTTTGGCCAGCGAAGGCGCCTTCATTGCTGTGGTGGATCTTGACAAGGATCGCGGCGAAAAAGTTGCTGCTGACATCATTGCCGCAGGCGGCAAGGCTAAGGCCTTTGTCTGTGATGTGGGCAAGGAAGCCGATATTGAAGCCACCGTCAAAGGCGTGATGGAGGCCTTTGGCCATATCGATATTCTGGTCAATAATGCCGCTATATCGGACAATAAACATATGTTCGATATCACCACCGAGGAATGGAACCGCACTCTGGCCATTACGCTGACCGGGCCTTTCCTGTTTGCCAAACATGCAGCCAAGGCCATGGTCTCCACCAAAGCCAAAGGCAAGATTGTCAATGTCGGCTCAACCTCTGGCTATTATGGCCGCAACCGAGCCATTGCCTATACGGCAGCCAAGGGCGCAATCCGCAATCTGACCAAATCCATGGCCATTCAGCTTGCCCCCCACAACATCAGGGTGAATAGCGTGGTTCCCAATAAGATTGGCTCGCCCGTCGGCAAATCCGAATTTGATCCCAATCGCCCCGTGGTCAATCTGCGCAATCGCCCTGGCGTTCCCATGGATCTGGCCAAGGCCATTCTCTTCCTCGTGTCCGATGAGTCCGATTTCATCGCCGGGGCCGACCTTCTGGTTGATGGCGGCGTCTCCACCATCATGCCTGGTAATGAATAGGCCTTGGAGCGAGCCATATGGGCATGCTCTAAAGCTCACCGCCCCGTCCTCAGCCTCAATTTGATCGGGATAAGGGCGATTTTCGCCCCTATCCTGCCCATTGCCTCGCTTGGGAACATCACGGAATCGGGCTAAACAGGGCGCAGATTCTCTGCGAGCCTCTCATGCGACCCTATCTCGACCTCATGCGCCATGTCCTCGACCACGGGACACAAAAGCACGACCGCACGGGCACGGGTACTTTATCGGTTTTCGGCTATCAAATGCGCTTTGATCTGGCCAAGGGCTTTCCTTTGGTGACGACAAAAAAGCTGCATCTCAAATCCATCGTCCATGAATTGCTCTGGTTCCTGCAAGGCGACACCAATATTGCCTATCTCAAGGACAATGGCGTTTCGATCTGGGATGAATGGGCTGATGAGCGCGGCGATCTTGGCCCCGTCTATGGCAAGCAATGGCGCTCCTGGGAAGGCGCCAATGGCCAGACCTTTGATCAGATCTCCTGGCTGATGCAGGAGATTCAGCGCAATCCCGATTCCCGTCGCCTCATCATTTCAGCCTGGAATGTCAGCGATATTGGCAAAATGAAACTGGCGCCCTGCCATTGCCTGTTTCAATTCTATGTTGCCGATGGCAAGCTCTCCTGCCAGCTCTATCAACGCTCGGCCGATATTTTTCTGGGCGTGCCCTTTAACATTGCCAGCTATGCTTTGCTCACGCAGATGATTGCGCATGTGAGTGGTCTGGAGGCAGGCGAATTCATCCATAGTTTTGGCGATGCGCATCTTTATCTGAACCACCTCGATCAAGTGCGCCTGCA
Organism: Hyphomicrobiales bacterium; assembly: GCA_900299065.1. Lineage (GTDB taxonomy): Bacteria > Pseudomonadota > Alphaproteobacteria > Rhizobiales > Beijerinckiaceae > Terripilifer. Next base: position 3,341 of record OMIJ01000201.1, on the reverse strand, counting down.
ATTGACCCGAGAGCCAAGACCCTTGCCGCAATTGAGACTTAATCCTTCGGTCAAATCCATTTTTGATTTTCGCTATGAGGATATAACGATCGAAAATTACGATCCCCATCCACTTATTCGCGCTCCTGTGGCGGTCTGATGCAAGAGAGTTCAGGCTCGCGCCTCAGCCTTATTGCGGCACAGGCGCAAAATCGCGTCATTGGCGGCGATAATAAACTGCTGTGGCACATATCGGGCGATTTGAAGCGTTTCAAAGCACTTACGCTTGGCAAGCCCATCATCATGGGTCGCAAGACCTTCGATTCTATTGGCCGCCCCCTGCCGGGACGCGAAACCATTGTCATTACCCGCGATCACAACTGGCGAAGAGACAATGTCCTTGTTGCACATGATCTGGCTGAAGGCCTTGCGCTTGCAAGAGAACGCGCTTTAGCCATGGGCGCAGACGAAATCATGATTGCCGGAGGCGCCGAAATTTATAGTCAAACCATTGGAATTGCTGATTATATCTATCTAACCGAGGTGGTACTCCAGCCTCAGGGAGATGCTTTTTTCCCGGCTGTCGATCCAGCTCAATGGCAACAAATCGCGCATCATCCGCAAGACGCTGGAGCAAAAGATGAAGCGCCCTATATCTTCATCGAATATGCCCGTCGCCGATTAGACGGGACAAATAACATGGCGAAGATTGAAAACCCGACCCTACGTGCTTAGTTAATTTCAACACGCCCGTGAACAATATCCTTATGCGAGCGAACTCAAGAGGAAATTATGCCCTGGAATAATCAATCTGGCGGTGGCGGCCCTTGGAAGCCAGGCAATCAAGGGCCTTGGGGTCAAGGACCTTCAGGCGGCAATAATAATCCGCCTGATCTGGAAGAATTGCTCCGCCGCGGACAGGACAAATTGCGCCAGGCTATGCGCAATCAGGGCTCGGATCTGCCCGGCCCTTCCATGCTCATTGTTTTTCTCGTTCTGGCTCTGGGAGCCTGGCTGGCGAGTGGCTTTTACACGGTCGCACCCAATGAGGTTGGCTTGAACATGGTGTTTGGTCGCTTTGACAAGCGCACCACATCCGGCCTCAATTATAACTGGCCCTACCCAATTGGCTCTGTCACCAAACTTGGCGTGACCGATCGCAATGGCACAGATATTGGTTTCATCACGCGTGACGATACACGCCGCCTGAACACGGCAGCCCAGATCGAAGTGCCCGAAGAGAGTCTGATGCTGACGGGCGATGAAAACATTGCCGATGTGAAATTCCGCGTCATCTGGCAGATCGATCCCATGAAGCCGGAAGATTATGCCTTCAATGTTCGCAATCCGCCCGAGACCGTCAAAGCCGTGGCAGAAAGCGCGATGCGTGAAATCGTCGGGCGCACACCTATCCAGCGCATTCTCACCGCTGAGCGCAAAGTGATCGAGCCTGCCGCACAGGAGCTCATTCAGAAAGTGCTGAATGATTATCGCGCGGGCGTGCTCGTTCTTCAGGTGCAATTGCTCTCCGTTGACCCGCCTGAACAGGTGATCGCCGCTTTCCGCGATGTTACTGCTGCCCAACAGGATCAGGATCGGTTGCGCAATGAGGCCGAGGCTTATGCCAATCGTGTTGTTCCTGAAGCCCGCGGCGCAGCCGAGCGCATCAAACAGGAAGCCGAGGGCTATCGCGAACAGACGGTCGCGGAAGCACGAGGCCAAGCCTCACGCTTTGATCAGATTTATGCCCAATATAAAAATGCGCCTGCTGTGACTCGCGAGCGTCTTTATATTGAAGCCATGGAGCGTGTTCTCGCATCTTCGGGCAAGATCATCATTGATCAACAAAATGGACAGGGCGTCGTGCCTTATCTGCCACTCGGCCAAATTGAACTGCCAAAATCTCCCGCTCCATCCACACAGGGACCACGCTGATGCGCAGCTCAACATTCGGTCTGTTTGCCTCTATCATCATCATCGCTGTGGTCATTATAGCCGGCGGTTCTCTCTTCACTGTTGGCCAGAACCAGCAAGCTTTGGTATTGCGCTTGGGCGAGCCCGTTCCCGGCCGCGCTCTGATTCCAGACCCTGGCTTGCATTTCAAACTGCCTTTTGTCGAAACTGTCGTTTGGTTCGATAAGCGCACGCTTGATCTGGAAACTGACAAGCAGGAAGTGCTTGCTGCTGACAATAATCGCATCGAGGTGGATGCCTTTTTGCGCTATCGCATCGTCGACGCTTTGACCTTCTATCAATCTGTCGGAACGATTCAGCGCGGCAATAATCAATTGGGCTCCGTCCTCAATTCAGCCGTGCGCCGTGTTTTGGGCGAAGCCAATATGATGCAGATCGTGCGCGATAATCGCGCAGCCCTGATGTCGAAGATCAGAGCGCAGGTCGATCAGGAGGCTGGCAAATTTGGTGTCTCGGTGATTGATGTGCGCATTCGCCGCGCTGACCTGCCAAGGCAGATCTCGGAGAAGGTCTTCAGCCGCATGCAGACCGAGCGCGCACGTGAAGCTGCCGAGTTTCGCGCCCAAGGTTCTGAACAGGCCCAGCGCATTACAGCTAAGGCAGATCGCGATGTGGTCGTGATCCGTGCCGAAGCGCAGCGACAGGCCGACCAAACCCGCGGTGAAGGCGATGCAGAGCGCAATCGAATTTTTGCTGAAGCCTATGGCAAGGACACTGACTTCTTTGCTTTCTATCGCTCCATGCAAGCCTATGAGGCGAGCCTGAAAAATCAGGATACACGATTGATCCTCAATCCCAATTCAAGCTTCTTCCGATTCTTCATTGATCCGGAAGGGGCTCAAAATAAGTAAAGGGATGACAACCTTGAGCTTAACCTAATGACAAAGGATTGTCGGGCATCATTGGATTACCCACTGGCGCCCGTTCAGTTTGAGATTAGATTAGAGTTTCAGGGTAGAGTGAGCCCCGACGACCGGACAGATCAGGAGACCAGATCATGGCTATCGACTTAGCAAAACTGCCTGGCGGGCAGAATAAAAACCAGCCAGGCCGCAGCCTTGCCCCTAATCTAGTTCGCAGCCTTTTTCTGGCCGGTTTGGCCATGAGTCTTTGGACGCCCGTCGCCGGCCTATCCCCCGCTCTGGCCAAAGGCCCTGATAGTCTGGCTGATCTGGCTGAAAGCGTCAGCGATGCCGTGGTCAATATTTCAGCCTCTCAAGCGGCTCCCGAGCGGCGATCTTCTGCCGTTCCAAATCTTCCGCAGGGCACGCCATTTGATGATCTGTTTGATGAATTCTTCAAACGTCGTCAGCAAGAAGAAGGAGGCGGTGGCGGTCAGCCAGCTCCCCAACAGCGCCGGGGTGCCAATTCGCTTGGCTCTGGCTTTG
>OMIJ01000200.1 GCA_900299065.1 Hyphomicrobiales bacterium | reverse complement strand
TTTCAGTGGCACGAGAAGCGCAAAAGACAGACGGACGCATGAAGTCGCGCGCCTGAGCATAGAATAATTGATCTTGATCCAATTCGCCGCAAGTTGCACCATGGCCACAGGCCACGTCATCGGCAAAAATTTCCAGCTCCGGCTTGTTGAGCATTGAAGCTTCTGGGCTAAGCAGAATGGCGCGCGACTTCATGCGTCCGTCTGTCTTTTGCGCTTCTCGTGCCACTGAAACGCGGCCTTGAAAAACGCCTGTAGCCTGATCATCAATGATGGAATTGAAAAACTCGCGACTCTCGCAATGTGGGCTGAGATGTTCGACACTGAAGGTGAGATCGAGATGATCTTTGCGATTAATGAGATTGACGCCGGATGCATGAAAGCGCGCTTCTTCGCCTGCAATCTGTACAAAACTCTGCCGCCGCCGCAGAGCCGAGCCCAGCATTAAGGACAAAGTTGAATAATCAGCACCGGCCTCAAGGCGCGCCATCAGACTCATAAGGTCTAATGAGCTTACGTCACCCTGATCACACACAAGCAAATGATCGAGCCGCGCACCTTTTGCCAGATTAAAATAGAGCGCCTGATTGCTCTGCATGGCTATGCCTGCATTCACGTGACGCTCGATCAGGCGCAGCTCAGATCCCGCACTCATAAAGACAGCAGAGCGTGAGAAGAGACTTCTCGCCTTTACGCCAGAACCAATGAAGATCAGCTCAATGGCTTGCTCTATCTTCGCGCCTTGCGCGATTTCAATCAGCACGCCCTCATTGGCCAAAGCGGCATTCAGGCTCAGCATGCTATCTGTTTCACCCAAGGCAGATGCGACCAGCACATCACGACTAAGCTTATGGCCTGTTGCCAGCGCTTGCGACAATGAGGTGAGCGTAACACCAGAGGGCAGAGCCGAGGCAGATAAACCTGGCACAAAAACACCATCGACCAGCACGAGCCGAAGTGTATTTTGCGCAAGGGGTTGCAGATCGGAAATCTGATCCGCAAGCGTCTTCATCTGATCAGCATCGGGCGCATTCACGATTGGATAGAGCTGCGCCTGTGCACTGCGCCAATCGGTGTAATGCCAGGACTCAATGCGTTTGTGTGCCAGGCCCTTTGATTTGAATCTGGCAAAAGAGGCCTCACGCAAAGCTTTCAGATCAGGCGCAGCCGCTTGTTGCGCTTTGGCGAACAGATCCGCCAGCGCCAGCTCGGCCTCTGTCTGCTTATGAATGACAGGATTATTCATACTCATTCTGCTGCTTCGACATAATCACGATAGCCATTACGCTCCAATTCATGCGCTAATTCCGGCCCGCCTGTTTTCACAATCCGTCCCTTGGCCATCACATGCACAGTGTCTGGTACAATATGATCCAGCAGGCGTTGATAATGGGTGATGACGAGAAAGCCGCGGCCAGGCGAGCGCAGCGAATTGACGCCCTCTGAGACAATGCGCAAAGCATCAATATCAAGGCCGGAGTCAGTTTCATCCAATATGCCGAAACTGGGCTCGAGCAAAACCATTTGCAAAATTTCAAGACGCTTTTTTTCGCCGCCCGAAAAGCCGACATTGAGCGGGCGGCGCAGCATTTCATCCTTCACGCCTAATTTGGCGGAAGCTGCACGCACCTTTTTCATAAAGTCAGGCGTTGATAATTCTGCCTCACCGCGCAATTTGCGCTGGCTATTAAGGGCCGCTTTCAAAAAGGTCATGGTTGTCACGCCAGGAATTTCCAGCGGATATTGAAAGGCGAGAAAGAGACCTTTGGCGGCGCGCTCATGGGCCGGCAATTCGAGCAAATTCTGGCCATTGAGCCAGACTTCGCCTGCAGTCACCTCATAACCGGGACGACCGGAGATGACGTAAGACAGAGTTGATTTGCCTGATCCATTGGGGCCCATAATGGCGGCCACTTCGCCTTTTTTCACGGTGAGGGTGAGACCATCGAGAATGGTCTTGCCTGCGATTTCGGCATGAAGATTTTTAATTTCCAGCATGATGTTTCCTGATCGTGCGGCTCGTCGCCGCGCTAGCCTACACTGCCTTCAAGGCTGACTGAAATCAGCTTCTGGGCTTCCACGGCAAATTCCATCGGCAATTGCTGCAAGACATCACGCACAAAGCCATTGACGATCAGCGCTGTTGCCTCTTCTGCAGAGAGTCCGCGCTGCATGCAATAAAACAACTGATCATCAGAGATTTTAGAGGTCGTGGCCTCATGCTCGAAGATTGCGCTGCCATTGCGCGATTCTATATAGGGGATGGTATGGGCGCCACATTGATCGCCAATCAACAGCGAGTCGCAATTGGTGAAATTGCGCGCACCTTCGGCCTTGCGATGGGCCGAGACCTGGCCGCGATAGGTATTGCTGGAGCGCCCGGCTGATATGCCCTTGGAGATGATGCGCGAAGATGTATTGCGGCCCAGATGCAGCATTTTCGTGCCGCTATCGACTTGCTGACAGCCATTGGAAATGGCGATGGAATAAAACTCACCGCGTGAGTCATCCCCGCGCAAAATGCAGGAGGGATATTTCCAGGTGATCGCCGAACCCGTCTCCACCTGCGTCCAAGAAATTTTGGATCGCGCGCCGCGACAATCACCGCGCTTGGTCACGAAATTATAAATACCGCCCCGCCCTTCAGAATCGCCAGGATACCAATTTTGCACGGTTGAATATTTAATCTCGGCATCATCGAGCGCGACGAGTTCAACGACTGCCGCATGCAGCTGGTTCTCATCGCGCTTGGGGGCTGTGCAGCCTTCAAGATAGCTGACATAAGAGCCCTTGTCGGCAATGATGAGTGTGCGTTCGAACTGCCCGGTATTTTGTTCATTGATACGGAAATATGTAGATAATTCCATCGGGCAGCGTACGCCGGGAGGAATATAGACAAAGGAGCCATCCGAATAGACGGCGCAATTGAGCGTGGCGAAATAATTGTCGGTCACAGGCACGACCGAGCCCAGATATTTACGCACGAGTTCGGGATGTGAATGCACAGCCTCGGAGATGGGGCAGAAGATAACACCGGCTTTTGCAAGCTCTGCCTTGAATGTGGTCGCAACTGAGACAGAATCGAAGACGGCATCAACGGCCACTTTCGCGCCTTGCACGCCAGCAAGAATTTCGCGCTCGCGCAGAGGTATGCCGAGCTTTTCATAAGTCTTGAGCAATTCAGGATCGACCTCGTCCAGCGATTTGGGACCGGGTGTCGATTTGGGTGCCGAATAATAATAGAGGTCCTGATAATCAATGCGCGGATAATGCACGCGAGCCCAATCGGGCTCGCGCATGGTCAGCCAGCGTTGATAAGCATCAAGCCGCCATTGAGTGAGCCATTCAGGCTCATTCTTTTTGGCCGATATGAAACGGACAATGTCCTCATTCAGGCCCTTGGGGGCCTTTTCAGATTCGATTGAAGTTACGAATCCGTACTTATAGGCATCGACATCGATCTCTTTGACCTTGTCGACTGTCTCCTGGACGGCCGCCATTTCACACTCCTCACCTGGGCGGTTTCAAGGACCGCTGGTTCAGTTTGTACGTGCCGGTTGCCCGACCCGATCACATATCCTCAGGCGACCGCAACCGGCCGCCGAACTCGCATTGTGCTTAGGACCTTTTGCAAGGCCAAGCAAAGACCATCTATGTCAGCAGGAGTGGTAGACCATCCCATTGAGATGCGCAAAGCCCCTTTGGCCAGTTCGGGGGCAATTCCCATGGCTGCCAGCACATGCGAGGCCTGCACCTTGCCGGAAGAACAGGCCGATCCTGACGAGATGGAAATACCAGCCAGATCAAGGGCCATGAGCAGGGTTTCGGCGCTGAGGCCGGGTATGGCAAAAGCCAAAGTATTGGGCAGACGAGGGGCTTGCTTGCCAAACAGGACAAGATCGGGGGCCAATGCCAAAAGGCGCTGCTCACATTGCTGGCGCAGATCCAAAAGCCGCTGTTCTTCTTGGCCAAGCTCGGCCAAAGCCGCTGCTGCCGCCGCGCCAAAACCTGCAATGCCAGCGACATTCTCCGTCCCCGCCCTGTGGCCTTTTTCCTGACCGCCGCCGCGGATCAGTTTTGAGCGGATTTCCATGGTTTTATTGTCAAAAATCAGCGCCCCTATCCCCTTGGGGCCGCCAAATTTATGCGCCGACAGGATCAGCGCATCGACAGCTGAAGATTGGCGATCAACAACAATCCGGCCTGCAGCCTGCACGACATCGCACAAAGTCCAGCCACCTGCCTGCGCCACCATGGCCGCTGCCTCTGCAACAGGCTGAACTACACCAGTCTCATTATTGGCCATTTGCAGCGCCAGCATGGGTCGCGCCCCGTCAAGCCCGCTCAAAGTTTCGCGCAAATGATCAAGATCAAGTCGCCCATCGTCTCCAATTTTGACTATTTTTGCCTGTTCGGTGGGGAAGCGATGGCCCGTCAGAACGCAAGGATGTTCTCCCGCGCCCAGCAATAAGCAATCGGCGCGCT
>OMIJ01000199.1 GCA_900299065.1 Hyphomicrobiales bacterium | reverse complement strand
TATAATTCACCCTGACTCATGCGCAAGCCAAGGCCTCAAATTTTCTGAAGTGAGTTCCCAGATGAATTCTGATCCCGCAGATGTTCATATTTTCGAAACACGGCTGCAGCCCCATCGCTCTTTATCGCGACAAAATTTCTGGCTACTGATTGGCTTTCTGGGCCTGATCAATCTGATAACCAGCGTAATGTTCATTATCATCGGAGCATGGCCTATAGCCGGCTTTCTGGGCCTTGATGTTGTCCTGGTCTATGTCGCCTTTCGCATCAATTTTCGCTCAGCCCGCGTCTATGAAGAACTTTGCGTGACCCCGATTGATGTCAGCGTCTCGCGCATTTCTGTCAAAGGAACTAAACGCGAATGGCATTTCAATCCCAATTGGGTGCAGCTTGAGCGCGAAGAGATGGAAGAATTTGGCACTCAGCGCCTCAGCCTGGTCTCACGCGGACGCAAACTGGAGATCGGCAGTTTTCTGGGACCAGATGCCAAATCTGATCTGGCTCACGATCTCAATCTCGCCCTAGCGGAAGCCCGGCGTGGTCCGCGCTTTTCTTCGGCGCCTTAAAGCCGCTTCACACCAAGAATCGGCCCATGCGATTTGGCCAAAATGCGATCACGCGCCTCTCTTAAAGGCTCGCTCGCAACCATCATATGATGGCCATTGGCATGTAGCAGAATGTGAGCATCGCGCATCACGCCCACATGACCCTTCCAGAAAATCAAATCCCCGCGCTGCAAACCTTCAAGAGTCTCATCAATTGCAATTTCACGGCCCAATTCGGCCCATTGCATATCCGTATCGCGTGGCGCCAAAATCCCTGCAGCCTGTAAAGAGATTTGCACAAGCCCCGAGCAATCAAGCCCAAGAGAGGATTTGCCACCCCACAGATAAGGCACATTCAAAAACATCTCTGCTACAGCGACGAAATCGGTTACATCCTGATCCAAAGGCGCAAGATGCGCTGCCCAGATACAGCCTAAATTTTCGATCTCGGCAAAATCACCATGTTGCTTGCTCACCTTCACTACAGAGCCGAGCGAGAGCGCACTGACAATTGGCAATTTCATCGAAAGGCCGGGATAAACAAAACTGCGCGGCACAATTAAGTGATGGCTTGCAGCCATATCCCCCTCAACAAGCCCGCTCGCGCTGACATAGCCAACATAGCCATCGCGTTGAAGTTGCCCCCAAAGCCATCCCTCATAATCTTCATAGGCGATCAATATCTCGCCAAACAAAGCCTGTGTCTCAACGCCGGCATCGGGCGATGGGCGCGAACGCAAATCAACCACAGGATCAATCACCCGCATGGCACGCCCCTGAACAAAGCGTTCAGCTTCGACCTGACCACGCAAATATTCAGCTGCCAGATCGGGGCGGATAGGATGGCGGCGCGGATCAAGTTTTGACATGGTCATGGTCTGATCTTTCCGGCAGCCGCAATCACATGATCGGCGAGCGACTCAACATAGAGCGCACCCTTCACTGTGCGCTGAATGATAACATTGCGCCGATCGGCCTCATCGCGTCTGCGCGCAACAATGGCCTGCTTGCCCATGGAATTGAGCGCCCGCGTTACAACAGGCTTGGTAACATTGAGCCTTTTGGCAAGGCCCCGCACAGTATGGGGTGGCTGATCGAGATAAATAGTCAGCAAGATTGCCAATTGCCGCAAAGTAAAATCGGGCGCAGCCTGCGGCTTTGCCTCCAGCACAAGACCAAAGGCAACATCTTGTAATAATCTGAGCGCCTGATCAGCTTTGATCTCTACCGCCATTGTCTTAGCCTGAAAATCCACTCTCATTCACACAATCGGCATGCCCGGCATTTGCGGGATAGATTTGGATTTGGGCCAGCGCTTGCGGCTTTGTTTTAATTTCAAACCTGCCAGCATGGCCGCAACGCGAATAGGCGCACCAATACATTCAACCACAGGGACGCCAATCTGCTCACTGAGCCAATCAGGATCCATATGCACTGGACATTGGCTTATGCCGCGCGGAATGATCACTTCGGCGCCATCCTCATCAATGAGCTTGCGTGAGGCCGCAATGAAGGAATCAATCATCTGCTGCTTTTTATCGGCCATTTCTCTGAGCCATGTTCCAGAATCAGCATAGCCCGCAACAAATTGCTCCATGCCATAATTGCGCGTCATCATGCGCGCTTTCACCGTGCTCTCGGCTGTATAACTGATCACACCAAAGCGATCCCCAATCAGCGAGGCGATATGCAGCGCGGCATGATAGGGGGCGATCACAGGAATATCGACCAAAGAGCGACCACCCTCAACGCCAAGATCCAACGCACCCAGCGGGACGACGGCATGATAGCCTTCCTTTTGCGCTTGCGCGAAAGCCTGCTGAAAATAAGGCGCGGCTTGCTGAACTTCAGCGGGCAATAATTCATTGAATGGGGCAAGGGGCACAGACAAAATCCCCACCTCAACTTCGGGCGAAGAATAACGCTTGGCCACATCCTCACGCAATTTAAGCTGATCGGGCGGATATTGACCAATAACAAAGGCAACGCGGATCATCTGCTCCCCCAGAATGAGATAGTCTTTCCCTTGATAAGCGAATTTTGCGCCCCTGTCAGCTCGGACCCCTATGAATGAGGACCGACTTGCCGCGAAAGGGAAAAGCAGGCAGATTTGACCAAGCAGGGCCTGTTGTGTTCATGAACAGCGCAAAGCCTCACTCACACAATAAGCATTGGGTTGGATCATGAAGGGTGCAGATGTCGTTGCCGAAATCCTCAAACGTGAGGAAACGGAATTTCTCTCCTGCTATCCGCGCAATCCGTTGATCGAGGCCTGCGCTAATATCAATATCAAACCCATTTTATGCCGACAGGAGCGTGTTGGCGTTGGCATTGCCGATGGCTTTAGCCGCGTGCGGCGTGGACATAGCAATGGCGTCTTCGCGGCCCAGCAAGGTGCGGGCATTGAAAATGCCTTTGCCGGCGTCGCGCAGGCTTATGCGGAAAATGTGCCCGTTCTCGTTATCCCCGCAGGCTCGCCTGCTTCACGCCAGACAATCCGGCCAACCTTTCGTGCCGCCGAAGTCTATGCTCCCGTCACCAAATGGTCAGCTATGGCCAGCAATGTCCAAGACTTGCCCGATTTGATGCGCCGTGCCTATCATGCCATGCGCAGCGGCAAACCTGGCCCCGCTCTGCTCGAAATTCCGCTCGATGTGTTTGAAGCGGAATTTCAAGGCCCCATCCATTATGATCGCGTGCCTGTACTTCGCTCTGGCCCTGATCCTGCGGCCATTCAAAAAGCCGCACGCATGCTATTGGCTGCACGCCATCCACTCATCTGGGCCGGGCAAGGTGTGCATTATGCAAACGCCAGCACTCAACTCGCCGCTTTGGCTGAACTCATCCCCGCCCCCATTGCCGCAACCAATCCCGGCAAAAGCGCAATTGCCGAAACACATCCCCTTGCTTTGGGTGCCTCGACACAATCGCGCCCCAAAATGTATGCGCATTTCATCAATAAAGCCGATGTGATCTTTGCCATTGGCTCAAGCCTTACGCGAACACCCTTTGGCCCAGCCATACCCGCGGGCAAAACAATCATTCATGCCACCAATGCAGCTGCAGACATTAACAAGGATGTGCCTGCCGCTCTTGGACTTGTCGGCGATGCCGCACTTGTTCTCGAGGCCCTGATCCTTGAGATTGAACGCCAGCGCAGCACCAGCCCTCAACAGGCCCTAGCGCAACTCAAGCAAGACATTGCCACGCTCAAAAAAGGCTGGCGCACAGATTGGCACGCACAAGCGCATTCTGATGAAATGCCGATCAATCAATATCGCGTCATTCAGGATTTGATGGACACGGTTGATCGCGATCATGTTATCATTACTCATGATGCCGGCAGCCCGCGCGAACAGCTCTTGCCCATGTGGGAATCAACGAAAGCAGCAAGCTATCTAGGTTGGGGCAAATCAACACAATTGGGCTATGGCCTACCCTTGGCCATGGGTGCCAAACTTGCTGCACCTGAAAAGCTGTGTATCAATTTCATGGGCGATGCCTCTTTTGGCATGACGGGCATGGATATTGAAACTGCCGCCCGCAATAAGATCGGCATTCTTACCATTGTCTTTAACAATGCTGTTATGGCTTGCGAACGACAAGTGATGGAAATCTCCACTCGCAAATATGACGCCATCGACATAGGCGGCGATTATCGCAAAATTGCCGAAGGGTTAAACGTCGCAGCATTGCGCGTCGAACATCCCGGCCAGATCATTCCCGCCCTCAAAGAAGGTATAAGTGTCACGCAAACGGGCACGCCCTTCCTGATCGAGATCATGGCTAAACAGGGTTATGAGTTCTCGCGTTATCCTTGAGAGCCAGGCTCGCTCTCAGCTTGTGCTTGCGGGCGCCGATCAACCAAGGGGCGCACTTCCATCATCGCCATGGAAAGGCTTGCAAGGCCAAGCCCCAATGCGCCGATCAAGAAAACCCAGGCAAAGACCGCGCTAAATTGCGCACTGGTGACGAGACTATCCAATGCTTGCTCGCGCGATATGCCGCCTGAAATCACCACAGTGCCGCAAACCGCTACACCAATAGCCGCACCAAAATTGCGCATGAACGAAACCGTTGCCGTTGCCGTGCCCAATTGATGGACCGCGACAGAATTTTGCACCGATACCATTGAAATGGGAAACACTGTTCCAACACCAATTGAAGCAAATGCAAACAGGATTTCGATCAGCACCATCGGTAGTCCCACGGGCACAAAAAACATTGGCAACAGACACAAGGCTGACATGGCCAAGCCCAATATGGGAATGAGGCTGTAATATTTGATGCGGATCATCAAACGCCCCGCACTCATTGCGCCAATAGTCGAGAACACCATCAGCGGCAAAAGCGCCAAACCAGATTCACTGGCCGAATAGCCCAAGCCAATTTCAAAATATAAAGGCAGATAAATCGTCAAGCCAATAAAGACCGCCATGGCCAGCCCCACAGAAGAGGAAGCCGTCAGAACAATCTTGTTAGATAAAATCGACACTGGCAAAAGCGGCTCTTCAGCAGTCATTTGCCGCCAGACAAGCAGTACACTTGCCAAAGCCCCGCCAGATAAAATGCCCAGAATAATGGAAGAACTCCAAGCATAATGTGTACCGCCCCAAGTCAGTGCGAGCTGAAATAAAATTGAGGCCGCAACAAGCAAAAAAGCACCAAGGAAATCCAGCTTATGCGGACGCTCATGGCGCGGCAGACGCTTGAGCTTGCTGTCGATCAACAGGAACGCCACCACACACAGCGGCAAATTGATCCAAAAGATCAGAGACCAATGCCAAAGCTCTGCCAGATAGCCACCTAATATCGGTCCTGCCAGCGAGGAGACTGTCCACATGATCGAGGTATAAACCTGATATTTGGGTCGCTCGCGCACTGGTACGACATCACCAATAATAGTGAGCGATAATGACACCAGACCGCCGCCACCAATTCCTTGCAGGGCACGCGCCAAGGCCAATGTGATCATGCTTGGCGCCAGCGCACAGAGCAGAGAGCCAATGGCAAAAATAGAAATCGCCGTCAGCAAAACAATGCGCCGACCATGAATATCGCTCAGCTTGCCATAGAGCGGTGTTGAGGCGGTCGACATCAAAAGATAGGACGTCACAATCCACGGCAGATTTTCAACATTGCCCAATTCGCGCCCGATAGTCGGCATAGCAGGCGCGATAATTGTCGAATCCAGTGCGCCTGGGAACATGGCCGTCATCAGGCCAATGATGATGGATCGAATCTCAGCCGCGCTCAAACTTATCGACGGGGCATTATGAGGGTGCGACATGCGTTTTTAGCAATTCCGATTAAAGTGATCTGATCCTTCATGGGTAATACTGACCCGAATGGCAAGAGCCTGATCTCTCACAGGCCGAGATTCACTCACAAATGCGCCAATTTTGGCATCACTTCGCTGGCAAAAAGCTGCAAGGAGCGCTCGGCATCCCCAGCCGCCATATTGCCAAAGAAGAGATAGGACAAAAGATAATTTATGCCCAATTCATCAATCTGCTTTTCCAATTCAGCAACTACGGTCTGTGGCGAACCGGCAATCATAGTGCCCTCACGCAGATTATCCTCAAATGTGCCGCCAACTGGAACAACCAGACGATTGGCAAATTCTGGCGAAGCATGATGATCGCGCAACCAATTGAGATGGCGTATGTGCAATTCAGCCGCAGGCTTGGCTATGGCCCTGGCCTTGGCATCTGTCTCGGCCACCACAATCTGCCGCGAAGCTCCAATGGCAGTGCCCCCGGCAAATTCAGGCTTTGGCGAGGCGGCTCCGCCTCTCTTGGCCAGAGCCTCGCGAAAGACATCAATATTGGCCTTGGCCCGTGCTGTGGGACCATTTGAAGCGAAATGCATCCCATGCTCGCCAGCCCATTGCGAGCCAATGGCATTGGAAGAGCCATACCAGAAAGCCGGCATGGGACTTTGCAAAGGCCGCAGAGCCATAGGCACATCTTTATAAGAATAGGATGGGCCCTCATAAGAAAACTTTTCCTGAGACAAAGCCGCTTTCAGACATTCATAAGCATCGATGAATATATCGCGCGATTTGTCATGATCGATTTTGTGAAAACCCAATTCGAAAGGCGACACACCGCGCCCCACGCCAATCTCCATACGACCATTGCTCAAATGATCGAGCATGCAGATTTCTTCCGCCAGACGTAGCGGCGAATAGAGCGGGAGAAGATAGACCATGGGCCCAAAGCGGATTTGTTTCGTCAGCCGCGCAATCGCCCCCATGAAGACACCCGGCACTGGCACCATATTGAGAGGCGAGCAATGATGTTCGGCCAGATGCACACAATAAAAGCCCGCCGAATCGGCCAATTGAATGAAGCGCAAGCGCTCGTCAAAAGTCTGCGCCAAAGGCCTGTCCGCAAATTCAATATGATCAAACAGCCCGAATTTCATTCCATCCCTCCGATCAGAACAATCGTTCATGATGCAGAACACTACTGATCTTTTATGTTTTCATCATAGCTGCCCAGCTAGCACATGCGCAACCTGGATCAAATAAAAAGCCCCTGTCCAAAGAACAGGGGCTCAAAATCGAATGGAAAGCCTGAGCTCAAGCAAATCCAACCTTAAAGGTCAGATCTTACCATGCGTGCCATCACACAGGGGCTTGTTATGCGTCATCTTGCAACCGCAGAAATAGACTTTGCCATCCTTCTGGGCTTCATACTTCATGGGCGTAAGGCCAGAGCCCTTATGGGCGCCATCGCAGAATGGCTGCTTGGCTGACTTGCCACAGGCACACCAGAAATAAGTTTCACCAGCTTTCACATCCACCGGATAGGGAGCTTTTTGAGCAATGACGGGTTCGGTCATAGAATCCTCTCTTGTATAGGCCCCAAGGGCTCAATAGCTATTGCGCCAAAACAGGGGACTTTGTCTATATGCATTCATGCAAAGAGTTGTTTGCCTGCTGATTGCGCCTCATCTTAGCCCAACAACCGGCCTCGCTTTTTGCCTTTGGGAGCCGACCGGCGGAAAACACCGACAATTTCTACATGCGCAGAATGGCGGAACTGATCAAAGGGCGTCACACTTTCCAGCACATAGCCCCCATCGACCAGAATACGAGCATCCCGGGCAAAAGTCTGAACCGAGCAGGAGACAGCCACCACACTGGGCACTTGGGAGGCAGCGAGAGCCTCGGCCTGATCTTTGGCCCCGGAGCGCGGCGGGTCAAAGACAACCGCATCAAACCCATTGAGTTCTGCCGCCAAAAGCGGCCTGCGGAAAAGATCGCGGACCTCGCCACGCACCTGACGCAAACCCGGGCGATGCGCCGCACGTGTGAGCGCAGCTATGGCCGCTGCCTCGCCCTCCACCGCCAATACTTCGCTTGTCTGCGCCAATCGCAAAGCAAAAGTCCCCACGCCAGCAAATAGATCCGCCACACGCTTTGCTTTGCCAATGGCCCGCAATACATGTTGCGCCAAGGCCTCTTCGCCAGCTTGCGTGGCTTGCAAAAATCCACCCGGTGGAGGGACAACTTCGGCAATGCCCATTTTAATCCCCGGCGCGCGGCGCTCGATCAAAACAAGACCATGATTGGAAAAGCGCGCCAGATCAGCCGCACCGGCAGCTGCGATCAAACGCTGGCGCAAATCATCATCCAATTTACCAGCCCCATGCAGATCAATATCCAGGCCAGCACTGGATGCACTCACTACAATATCAAGCGGCTTGCCATGATCTGCCAGCACTTCGGCAATCAGACGCGCCGCAGGTAAAGCACGCGCAAGACCAGGTGCAAGAATAGGGCAGGAATCCAATTGCAAAATATTATGCGAACGCGCCTGCATAAAACCAATGATCGTGCGTGCCCGGCCTGCAAGACCTTGCTCGAAGCGGGCATGAAAGGTTGCCCTCCGACGCCCCTCGCCATGCGCATCAACCAGCGGAGCCACAGCACAATCAAGACCAACATGCGCCAGAGCTGCAACAACAAGATCGCGCTTCCACGCCCCATAGGCGGGCGCTGCGAGGGTTTGTACAGCGCAGCCACCGCATTTTGTGAAATGCTCACAAAAGGGAGCAATCCGGTCAGGACTTGCAACGACAACTTCTGCCAAGCGGCCGCGATCACCATCAACTTCGGCAATCACAACTTCACCGGCCAGCGCATAGGGCACGAACACAAGCCTGCGCCCATCATGCGCCAGCCCCTCGCCCCTTTGGCCGAGGCGCTCTATTTCAAGCCGCCGATTAAGAGCATTCATTGCAAACTCATTTCACTTTTGACGATGCCGCAATTAAAAACTCACGATTGCCATCGCCCCCGGCAATGGGCGAGGCAATAAGACCTAATTTGTACCAACCAAGCCCGACAAAACACGCCGAAATCTCTTCGCAAACGCGCTCATGCTCCGCCTCGTCGCGCACAATTCCCTTGCGCACGGCATCCCGTCCCGCTTCAAATTGCGGTTTGATCAACGCAATGCACAAACTATAAGGCGCTGCTAGTTTCAGCACATGCGGCAAAATCAGCCTGAGCGAGATAAAACTCACATCCATCACAATCAAACTGGGCGCTACCCCAATCTGATCGGGGCTTAACTGGCGCGCATCTTGCCCTTCAAGCAAGCGGACTCTTGCATCATGCCTGAGCCTTTCATGCATTTGCCCGTGACCGACATCAACGCTCACCACATGCTCTGCACCATCTGCCAAAAGCACATCTGTAAACCCGCCCGTTGAGCTGCCAATATCAAGACATGAGCGCCCGGCGGCAGAAATGGAAAAGGCCTTAAGCGCAGCTTCCAATTTGATCCCGCCGCGCGAAACCCAGGGATAAGGCGCACTCGCCTTGATCTCGGCTTCCGGAGAAATCATATCCGAGGGCTTGCGAATGATCTGATGATTGGCCTCAACCAGACCCGCCTCTATGGCCTCACGCGCCTTTGCCCGCGAAGCAAACAAGCCCCGTTCCACCAAAATCACATCGGCGCGCTGTTTCATGCGTCATGCGATCAGGAATTTGGCAGCCTCATTGCTGCGCCCCAGAACATCGAGCACTTTGGCAATGATGGCGCGTGAATCGAGCCCGGCCAGCGCATAGAGTCTCTCAGGCTTGTCCTGATCCTGAAACTGATCCGGCAAAATCATGCTGCGGAATTTAAGATTTTTTTGGCCATCGAGCAGACCCTCTTCCAAAAGAGCCTGCGCAACAAAGGAGCCAAAACCACCGACTGAACCTTCTTCGATTGTGATGAGCACTTCATGATTTTGTGCCAATTGCAGCAACAAATCACGATCCAGCGGCTTGGCAAAACGCGCATCCGCAACACTTGTTGAAAGACCCATGCCAGCCAATTGATCAGCCGCCAGCAAAGCCTCCTGCAAACGTGTTCCCAGCGAGAGCAAGGCAATGCGATTGCCCTGCCGGATCATGCGGCCTTTGCCAATCGCAAGCACTTCACTTTGTTGCGGCATATCAATGCCAATGCCATCGCCGCGCGGATAGCGAAACGCAATGGGGCCCTGATCATAAGCAGCCGCCGTGGCCACCATATGCATCAATTCAGCTTCATCAGCGGCCGCCATCACCACCATGCCCGGCAATGTGCCTAGATAGGCCACATCAAAAGAACCCGCATGGGTCGCGCCATCAGCGCCCACAAGACCAGCGCGATCAATTGCAAAGCGCACGGGTAATTTCTGGATCGCCACATCATGCACAACTTGATCATAAGCTCTTTGCAGAAAGGTCGAATAAATCGCACAAAAAGGCTTATAACCTTCTGCCGCAAGCCCGGCCGCAAAGGTCACAGCATGTTGCTCGGCAATGCCAACATCAAAACAGCGCTTGGGGAAAGCCGTGCCGAACAAATCAAGCCCCGTGCCTGAAGGCATGGCCGCAGTTATGGCAACAACGCGCTCATCCTTCTGCGCCTCGGCAATCAGGCTTTGCGCAAACACACGCGTATAAGAGGGCGCATTGGCCTTGGGCTTGGCCTGTTTGCCTGTGATCACATCAAATGTATTGACGCCATGATATTTATCCGCCGCAGCTTCAGCCGGCGCATAGCCCTTACCCTTTTTCGTCACCACATGGATCAGAACGGGACCCGTTTGATTATCACGCACATTCTTGAGCACGGGCAACAGATGATCGAGATTATGCCCATCAACCGGCCCGACATAATAAAAGCCGAGCTCTTCAAACAATGTGCCGCCGGTCCAGAAGCCGCGCGCATATTCCTCGGTCTTGCGCGCTTTGTCATAGAAGAATTTCGGTAAATGCGCCGCCAATTGCTTGGCTGTCTCGCGGAAGGATTTGTATGTGCCGCCAGACACGAGACGCGCCAGATAGGCCGACATGGCCCCCGTAGGCGGGGCAATCGACATATCATTGTCATTGAGAATGACGATCATTTTGGAATTAAGATGACCGGCATTGTTCATAGCCTCATAGGCCATGCCTGCCGACATGGCGCCATCACCGATCACCGCAATCACGTGATTATCGCCGCCCTTGAGGTCACGCGCCACAGCCATGCCAAGACCGGCCGAAATCGAGGTCGAGGAATGTGCTGCGCCAAAGGGGTCGTAAATACTCTCCTCACGCTTGGTGAAACCGGACAATCCGCCGCCCTGCCGCAAAGTGCGGATCCGATCGCGCCGCCCGGTCAGGATTTTGTGCGGATAGGCCTGATGGCCGACATCCCAAATGATCCGATCTTTAGGCGTATCAAAAACATAGTGCAGTGCAACGGTCAGCTCGACGACGCCAAGCCCCGCTCCCAAATGCCCCCCCGTGACCGAGACCGCATCAATAGTCTCGGCTCTGAGCTCGTCACAAAGCTGCGGCAAAACGCTGTCTGGAAGACGGCGCATCGCATCAGGTTCGGAAATTTGGTCCAGCAGTGGTGTTTTGGAAGCCTGTGTCACATCAATCTCGAGCAGAGGGCGTCAAATCACCCCCTAGATTATTTCTGAGCCTTACACCAACTCACCCTGATCCGCCATCATTGCATCAAAAGCGGCCCGAGCTGCAGTATTTTGCCATCCGGGAGGCACTGCAATGCCAAGTTTCAAAGAAAGTACAATTTAATTCAAATAGATAAATAAAATGTTGCGGATTCTGCGCGAGTAATTTGCCGCATCCAGCAACAGACTCTCTTCAACATTGGTGTGCCATATGCTTTAAGGCAGTCACCATAAGATTCCGCACTCCCGGCGGGATGGCGACTTGCCTATTTCAGAAGGATCTGAGGCATTCCATGACGATAAAATGGGTCTACACATTCGGTGATGGCAGGGCCGAAGGCGCCAGCGAGATGAAGAATCTGTTGGGTGGCAAAGGGGCCAATCTGGCGGAAATGTCCAATCTGGGCCTGCCCGTCCCCCCGGGCTTCACCATCACCACCGAGGTTTGCACAGCTTTTTATAAAAACGGCCGCCAATATCCCGCCGAGCTGAAAAGTCAGGTGGAGGCAGCCCTTCAGCAC
>OMIJ01000198.1 GCA_900299065.1 Hyphomicrobiales bacterium | reverse complement strand
TTTTTCAAGCAGAAGACGGCATACGAGATAGCGTAGCGTCTCGTGGGCTCGGAGATGTGTATAAGAGACAGATATTCGGCTGCGGCCAGACGAATGCACCGCGCCAATTCCCCCGTTTTGAATTGCTGTGCCGAGACATTGATAGCTAGGCGCAAATGGCGGGGCCATGTGGCTGCGATCCGAATGGCCTCTTGCAGAATGAATGTGCCAATTTGCGGCATTAAACCGAGCTGTTCAGCTGGTGGAATGATCTCGCCCGCGCCTAACAAGCCGCGCTCGGGATGGTTCCAGCGCACCAAAGCTTCAAAGCCACGCGTGCGGCAGGTGCCGAGCTCGACAATAGGCTGGAAATATAATTCCAGCTCATGGCGATCGAGAGCGGCTAGCAATTGTGAGCCAATCTCGGTGCTCTTGTGTTTCAGGTTCAGGTTCGGATTCATGCCAACTCATATTGTGAAAAGGGTTCTCTTGATCTCTATTGTGGATTGAGTGTCTTATGCAGGCCTTGCCAGTTGCAGGGCTGGCCAGTTGAAGGAGCAGGGCGTGATCAGGGTTGCGATTATCGATGACTATATGAATGTCGCGCAGACCATGGCCGATTGGACGCATGTTAAAGCGAAATGTCAGGTCGATGTGATTGGTCATCCCTTTGCTAATGAGGATGAGGCGGCGCGCTTGTTGGCGCCCTATGAGATCCTTTCAACCTTGCGTGAGCGCACGCCCTTTCCGCGCTCTCTTTTGTCACGCCTGCCCAATCTCAAATTGATCTGCACCACAGGCTCCAAGCACCGCACGCTTGATCATGACGCAGCAGCGCAATTGGGCATAATTGTTTGCGGTTCGCAGGATCGCCCTGGCGCGCATCAGGGCACGCCAGAGCTTGCCTTTGGGCATATTCTCTCGCTGGCCAGGCGCATTCCGCTGGAGGATCGGCGCATCCGGCAGGGGTTTTGGCAGTCTGGCGTTGGTATAACTCTGGCCGGCAAGACCTTGGGCATTGTCGGCCTAGGCAAGATTGGCTCCAGCATGGCGCGCATTGGCATGGCCTTTGGCATGAAAGTGCTGGCCTGGAGCCCGCATTTGACACAAGAGCGGGCGCAGGCGGCCGGGGCGCGGTTTGTGGATAAGGCAACTCTATTCCAACAATCTGATTTTATTACGGTTCATCTTGTTTTGGGGGAGTCCACCATGGGCATCATTGGCCGTGCGGACATACAGGCGATGAAACCTTCGGCCTTCTTTATCAATACCGCGCGTGGGCCTCTGGTCGATGAGGGGGCGCTGATTGAGGCCCTGCAGACCAAAAGGATTGCCGGTGTGGGGCTCGATGTGTTCCATCAGGAGCCAACAGGTCCCGATCACCCGCTTTATGCCTTCGAGCAGGCTGTTTTGACCCCCCATCTTGGCTATGTGGTCGATGATTCCTTCCGCGCTTTTTACGAGGATACGGTGGAAAATATTCTGGCCTATCTCAATGGCGCCCCTTTGCGGGTCCGTAACGCCGGCCCATCTCCCCGATCCGTCTGATTTCAGATCCGGACAGGTGGAAAGCTGGCCTTGCCTGCTTGTGCGCGACAAACAAATCTGGCATTGTCGCTTGCCGCAATTAGGACAGCTTTACTGACCATTTGCAGCGCTGGCAGATAATTCCTGATTGCTTGCCCGAAAGCTTAATGTCTCATGTGCGAGACCGAGAAGCGGTTCTCTTCCGCAGGGTATGTTAATTGGATTGGCTGGATTATTTCACGCATAGGCAAAGGCTGGAGCGGGACATGGGTCGGGATATGGGTGAGGATGCAAAAGGCCTTAGGCATTTGGACAGCGCGACGCGATCCAAACGTGCCAAATCGGCCAAGCATACCCATATCACGTCTATTACTTCTGCATCCCATACTGGATTTGTTGACATGAACCAGATGACTTTCGATTCCGGCCTTCCCGCTTCTCAAGGACTTTATGATCCTGCATTGGAGCGCGATGCATGCGGCGTTGGCTTTGTTGCCGATCTGAAGAATCGTAAATCACATTCGATCATTGAAAAGGGTCTAGAGATCCTGCTCAATCTCGATCATCGCGGCGCTGTGGGGGCTGATCCGCTGGCGGGCGATGGTTGCGGCATGTTGATCCAAGTGCCGCATGAGTTCTTCAAGTCTGAGTCGCAACGTCTGGGATTTGCTTTGCCGAAGTCCGGCGATTATGCGGTGGGCGCTTTGTTTTTGCCCAAGGATGCGGAAGGTCGTCAGCTGATCGAAAAGATCGTCGAGCAGGTCATTGCTGAAGAAGGGCAGACATTGCTTGGCTGGCGTGATGTGCCGGTTGATCCCTCTGGCCTTGGCGAGACGGTGAAGCCGACAGAGCCATTGCATAAGCAAGTCTTCATTGGCCGTGGCGCTGGTATCAAGGATCAGGATGATTTCGAGCGGCGCTTGTTCATCTTGCGCAAGGTGATCTCGAATAAGGTCTATACGCTCAATAATGCCCATACCAAGGGCTTTTACATTGTTTCGTTGTCCTCGCGCACGCTCGTTTATAAGGGCATGCTGCTGGCCACACAGCTGGGCAGCTATTTCAAAGATCTGCATGATCCCCGGCTCGATTCAGCGTTGGCGCTTGTGCATCAGCGCTTCTCGACCAATACATTCCCGACCTGGTCACTGGCGCATCCCTATCGCATGGTTGCGCACAATGGCGAGATCAACACATTACGTGGCAATGTGAACTGGATGGCGGCGCGTCAAGCCTCGGTATCGTCAGATCTATTTGGCAAGGATATTGAAAAGCTCTGGCCGATTTCCTACGAGGGCCAGTCGGACACAGCCTGTTTTGACAATGCGCTCGAATTTCTTGTGCAGGGCGGCTATTCCCTCGCTCATGCTGCGATGATGCTGATCCCCGAGGCATGGGCTGGCAATCCTTTGATGAATGAGGAGCGCCGCGCATTCTATGAATATCACGCTGCCTTGATGGAGCCTTGGGACGGGCCTGCAGCCATGGCCTTTACTGATGGTCGCCAGATTGGTGCAACATTGGATCGCAATGGTCTGCGCCCCGCACGTTATGTTGTGACGGATGATGGTCTTGTGGTGATGGCCTCTGAGGTTGGCGTTCTACCCATTCCCGAGAGCAAGATCGTCACCAAATGGCGTTTGCAGCCTGGCAAAATGTTGCTGGTCGATCTCGAACAGGGCCGCATTATTTCTGACGATGAAATGAAGGCGCAGCTTGCCAAGTCGCATCCTTATGGCGACTGGCTGAAGCGCACACAAATCGTGCTCGAAGATCTCAAGCCCGTTGATCCGCGCTCCTCGCGCACGGATGTGTCTTTGCTCGATCGTCAGCAGGCCTTTGGCTATACGCAGGAAGATCTCGCAATTTTGATGTCACCTATGGCTTTGACCGGCGAAGAGGCGGTCGGTTCCATGGGGACAGATACGCCGATCTCAGCGATGTCGAACCAGTCCAAACTGCTTTACACTTATTTCAAGCAGAATTTTGCGCAGGTCACCAATCCACCGATTGATCCCATTCGTGAGCAATTGGTGATGAGTCTTGTCTCCTTTATTGGACCAAGACCCAATATTTTTGATCTTGAAGGCAATTCGAAGCGCAAGCGCCTAGAAGTGCGACAGCCCATTTTGACCAATGAGGATTTGGAGAAGATCCGCAATATTGGTCACTTTGAAGAGACTTTCGACACCAAGACGCTGGATATGACCTATCCCTCCGAAAAGGGCGCGCAGGATATGGGCGCCATGCTTGATCGTCTGTGTGATCGCGCCGAGCAGGCGGTGAAGGGTGGCTTCAACATCATCATTCTGTCGGATCGTCTGGTGGGACCAGATCGTATTCCAATTCCCGCTTTGCTGGCGACGGCGGCTGTGCATCATCATCTCATTCGCAAGGGTTTGCGCACGTCAGTGGGCCTTGTGGTAGAGACGGGTGAAGCGCGCGAAGTGCATCATTTTGCTTGCCTTGCAGGTTATGGTGCCGAGGCCATCAATCCCTATCTTGCCTTTGAGACATTGGCAGCGATGGAGAAGGATTTTCCCGCAGGCGTTGACGCGCATGAAGCAGAAAAGCGCTTCATCAAGGCAGTTGATAAGGGCTTGTTGAAGGTGATGTCCAAAATGGGCATTTCGACTTATCAATCCTATTGCGGCGCGCAGATCTTTGATGCCATCGGCCTGAGTGATGCGTTTGTCGCAAAATATTTCACTGGTACGGCCTCGCGCATTGGTGGCGTTGGCCTCCAGGAAGTCTCTGAGGAGACTGTGCAGCGTCATCGCGATGCCTTTGGCGATGCGCCAGTCTATCGCACCATGCTCAGTGTTGGTGGTGAATATGCCTATCGCACGCGTGGCGAAGCGCATGCTTGGTCGGCGCAATCTGTGTCTTTGTTGCAGCATGCTGTGCGTGGCAATGCTCAAGAGCAATATCGCGCTTATGCCAAATTGCTCAATGAACAGGATGAGAAATTTCTGACCATTCGTGGATTGTTCCGCATCAAGAGCGCGCAAGAAGATGGCCGCAAGAGCGTGCCTTTGTCAGAGGTTGAATCCGCAGCGGATATCGTCAAGCGTTTTGCTACGGGCGCTATGTCCTTTGGCTCAATCTCGCGTGAAGCGCATACAACGCTTGCCATTGCGATGAATCGGATTGGCGGCAAGTCGAATACGGGCGAGGGTGGTGAGGAGGCGGATCGCTTCAAGCCCATGGCCAATGGCGATTCCATGCGCTCAGCCATCAAGCAGGTTGCGTCGGGTCGCTTCGGTGTGACAACCGAATATCTCGTTAACTCCGACATGATGCAGATTAAAATGGCGCAGGGTGCCAAGCCCGGCGAAGGCGGGCAATTGCCCGGCCATAAGGTTGATGCGGTAATTGCCAAAGTCCGTCATTCGACGCAGGGTGTTGGTCTGATTTCGCCGCCGCCGCATCACGATATTTATTCGATCGAAGATCTGGCGCAATTGATCTATGACCTTAAAAACGTCAATCCGACTGCGAAAGTTTCGGTAAAGCTTGTCTCTGAAATCGGTGTTGGCACTGTGGCGGCTGGCGTGTCCAAGGGCCGGGCGGATCATGGGACCATTTCGGGTTTTGAAGGCGGCACGGGTGCTTCGCCGCTGACCTCGATCAAACATGCTGGCAGTCCGTGGGAGATTGGCCTGGCTGAAACGCATCAGACATTGACACTGAATAATCTGCGCTCACGCATTGCGGTGCAGGTCGATGGTGGTCTGCGCACGGGGCGTGATGTGGTCATTGGCGCTTTGCTGGGCGCTGATGAATTTGGCTTTGCTACAGCCCCGCTCATTGCTGCTGGCTGTATCATGATGCGCAAATGTCATCTCAATACGTGCCCTGTAGGTGTGGCGACGCAAGATCCTGTTCTGCGCAAGCGCTTTGTTGGCCAGCCTGAACATGTGATCAATTTCTTCTTCTTCGTTGCTGAAGAAGTTCGGGAATTAATGGCAGAGCTTGGCTATCGCAATTTCAACGAAATGGTCGGACAGATGCAAATGCTGGATCGCGCCAAGGTCGTTGAGCATTGGAAGGCCAGAGGGCTTGATTTTGGCAAATTGTTCCACAAGCCGCAGGTTGGCGAGACTGTCGGAATTTATCATACGCAAGCACAGAACCATAATCTCGAATCCGTTCTTGATCGCCAGCTGATTGCTCAATCCAAGCAGGCGCTCGAATCCGGCAAGCCTGTGCAAATTGAAACGACGATCAAGACGATCAATCGTACCACAGGTGCCATGCTGTCGGGTGAAGTGGCCAAGCGTTATGGGCATCAGGGACTGCAAGACGACACCATTCACGTCAAACTCAAAGGCACTGCGGGGCAGAGCTTTGGCGCCTGGCTGGCGCGTGGCGTGACATTGGAGCTGGAAGGCCAGTCAAATGATTATGTCGGCAAGGGCCTCTCGGGCGGTCGCATTGTGATTTACCCTGCCAAAGAAGCCAATCAAATCGTGCCGCATGAATCCATCATTGTGGGCAATACTGTGCTCTACGGGGCGATTTCCGGTGAAAGCTATTTTGCCGGTGTTGCGGGCGAGCGCTTTGCTGTGCGCAATTCAGGCGCGATTGCGGTTGTTGAAGGCACGGGCGATCATGGCTGCGAATATATGACTGGCGGCATAGTTGTTGTCATTGGTCAGACGGGCCGTAATTTTGCTGCCGGGATGTCGGGCGGCATTGCCTATGTGCTCGATGAGGATGGCAGCTTTGCACAACGCTGCAATCTGGCCATGGTTGATCTAGAGCCTGTTGCTGGCGAAGAGGATATGAACCAGCGTGTCATGCATCAGGGCGGCGATTTGAATGCACATGGTCGTGTAGATGTGATGCGCGATATGACGCGCTTTGATGCGGAGCGTCTGCATCAGCTGGTGAGCAATCATGCGCGTTATACAGGATCTGAACGGGCCAAAATGATTTTGGCCAATTGGGATCAATATAAGTC